>PFLZ01000059.1 GCA_002784795.1 Candidatus Magasanikbacteria bacterium CG_4_10_14_0_8_um_filter_42_12 | reverse complement strand
GGTGGCAATTTTTATGTTCTTGCGTGTCAGGAGAAACACGCCGAGTGTGATCGGTATGAGCCCAAGTAATTGAAATATTGTGGGAGGTTGTTCTAGGATAATATAGGCAAAGAGCAGTGTAACAGCGGGCGTAATGGATGCGAGCGAAATTGCTTTGGAAATTTGGATGCGGTGGATGCCTTCTATCCAGAGTATTTTGGAAAACCCTAGGAACAAACTTCCATTGAGTAGAATAAGTCCGATCATGCTCCACGAGAGCATCTTGTTTGGGATGTCGCCGAGTATCCAGGCAAGAAAGAGGAAAAATAATCCTGCAATTGCGCTCCGTGCAAACATGAGCGTGGCGGCTGACATATATTTTCGGACTTTTTTTGTCAAAAGATTTCCAAATGGTGGAATAATCATTGCAAAAAACACAAACATATCACCAGGATTTGGTGTGAGTGATCCAGGAAAGATGACAAAAAATGCGCCGATGACCATCAGCGCTCCGCCGACTATGGTAGTCGTTGACAGCTTTTCAATACCTGTCACTGCGCCAAGAAAAAACATGGTAAAAAATACTTCCATCAGGGAGATAATGCCAACGTTGCCAGGCGTAGTATATTGCAATGAAAAAAACAACAGTCCATAAAAAAGGATGCCCATGAGGAGTATCATCGGAATCAGATATCTCCAGGCTTGTTTGATAAACAGTTCATGCCACCTTTTTTGTAGTGCGACGACGGTACCAAAGAAGACTGCTTCCGCAGGGGTACTCACGGCAAGTGCAAATACAGGAGAAAATGCGAGTACCAAAATACTTGAGACAATCGGATAGAATGCCCACAAGATTGCTTCTGAAAAAAATGAAGAGTTCGCCGGAGCGTTCTTTGTTGTGCATAGATAAACATTGAAGCAAGTCTCCTCCCCTTTATAAGGGGAGGGACAGGGAGGGGTATCATGTTAGCAATGAACTTCGCCTTGCGATAACCTCCCCTGACCCCTCCTTGGTAAGGAGGGGAACGTGTTATTTATTTTTCATTTCTGTGAGTATCACTGTATTTTCCAAAAGTCTCGCAACAGTCAGTGGTCCGACGCCACCAGGGGTAGGAGTGATGTGTGAGGCACGTTTTGACACGCGAGCAACATCGACATCGCCAAACATTTCGCCATTATCAAAATCTACACCCGCGTCAATCACGATCGCGCCTTTTTTGACCATGTCTTTTGTGATGAGATGTT
>PFLZ01000140.1 GCA_002784795.1 Candidatus Magasanikbacteria bacterium CG_4_10_14_0_8_um_filter_42_12 | reverse complement strand
ACACGACCATGGTATGCGTACCCACCACGATCAAAAACGACCGTACTAATGTTTGCTTTTGTAGCTTTTTCAGCAAGAAGTTTTCCGAGTCCGTATGCAACAGCTTCTTTGCCTGTTCGTTCACCAGCATCAATACCATTGCCTTCTTTTTTGCTGTGTACATTCACAAGTGTCACGCCAGCGCTATCATCGATAAGCTGAACATACATACCACGAAGACTACGAAATACGGCAAGTCGTGGACGCGCTGCTGTTCCGATGATACGAGCTCGAACACGAGCACGTCGTCGGTCTCGCTTTTGTTCTTTTGTCTGATGTGTAGTATTCATACAAAATTTCTATCTAGTATCCTTATGCGCCTGCAGCCTTGGCTGCTTTTCCTGCTTTGCGTCTGATCTGCTCTTCCATATACTTAATTCCTTTGCCTTTGTACGGCTCGGGTTTTCGGATAGCTCGGATCTCTGCAGCTGTTGCGCCAAGCATTTCTTTGTCAGCACTGACAAGGGTAATCACATTTTTTTCCACGCTTGCTTCTACAACAGGAGGCATCTTATAAATAACGGGGTGTGAATATCCAACATCAAGCTTGATGTTGGATCCTTGCATCGCTACTTTATATCCCACACCATTCACTTCGAGTTGTTTTTTAAAACCATTGGTAACACCTTCAATCATGTTGTTGATATGCGCACCAAATGTTCCCCACAATGATCGTTCTTTTTTATCTTCTTTTTGCGCTACATCTACGGTCACAATATTGTCCACCAAAGAAATAGTAACAAGAGGATTGATGGCACGCTCAAGCATGCCTTTCGGTCCTTGTACCTTGGCAACACCATCGAGGATAGTGACAGTCACTCCCTGTGGTACCTCAATTGTCTTTTTTCCTATACGTGACATACATTAATAGATACTGCAAAGCACTTCTCCTCCAATACCATCTTTTCGTGCTTGCTTATTTGTCATAATTCCTTTTGATGTTGAAACAATCGCAATACCGTAATCATTGAGCACACGAGGCATTTCATCAGCTTTTCGATATACACGATGTCCTGGCTTGCTCTCACGAGTAATAGACTGAACTTTTGACTGCTTTCCTTCATACGCAAGCGTAAGAATAAGCATACGTGGATTGCCATCTATTTCTGAGACATCCTGAAGATAGCCTTCTTTTTTGAGAATGTCTGCGAGCGCTCTTTTTACCTTTGACAAAGGTACCTCAGTAGTCCGCTTACGTGCAGAAGCAGCGTTTCGGATACGGGTG
>PFLZ01000150.1 GCA_002784795.1 Candidatus Magasanikbacteria bacterium CG_4_10_14_0_8_um_filter_42_12 | reverse complement strand
AAAAATTGTGAAAGAAAATTACATACCTCCCAACAAATGATGATTCTTGCCTTTATCTGTATTCTGCTAAATAGATTGTAAACAGGTTCTAAGAAATTTTGAATTGATAGCGATCGTTCTTGGTTCGGGAATCAAGGGTTGTAACGTGCTTGAGCTTGCGCGAAAAATAGAAAAACTAATAACGCAAAAATCTGTAAATAATGTAACATTAGAGGATTTGTTAGGTATTCGTGGTTTAGGAAAAGTAAAAGCAATCCAAATACTTGCTGTCATTTCTCTGGCTGGTCGTCTTGGAAGTGAATGTAGTGTAGAGGTGTTATCGGTAAAGGATATATGGAATTTATGCGCAGATTTTCGTTCGTCGAAAAAAGAGCACATAGTTGCATTTTATCTTGATACGCAACAAAGATTAATTGAAAGACGTATTATCTCTGTCGGCACGCTTGATGCTTCAATTTTACATCCAAGAGAGGTCTTTGAACCCGCCCTTCAATTGTCAGCGGCAGGGGTTGTCTTGGCCCATAATCACCCATCAGGCAGTCTTGCGCCTTCGGACGAAGACATCACAATCACAAAGCGAGTGGCTGATGCCGGAGATCTTTTGGGAATTATTTTTGTTAATCATATTATTGTGTCTACTGGAGGATATGAAGTTATTGAGCTATAAAATAGCAGGAAAAGGAGGTTGTGGAATTAGTTAAAATAATTTATAATATTACTGAAAATGAGACTCTAAAGTCCGTCCTGTTCTTGCAAAAGCCAAAACGACTATTTTCATATCGCGTAAGACGCGAGGAAGGAGATAGTCGAACCTTTCTCGATATTATTAACTTAATTTCGAGACGTACTATGGCAAATTCAAATTGCAAGAACGACGCACCTGGCATGAAGGGGTGCCGTTCTCGAAACCAAAATGGGCTCCTGCGCGATAAGCGTGACGATACTCATATTGGCACAATCGAGAAACAATACGGCATTGACCTTGGTGTTAGGTCTGATATGCAACTCGGGACCTACCTTGAGGAGCACGATATCAAATCTCTGAACGATCTTATTACAGGTCGCTAAGAAAAGCGAGGGCGAGGCTAACGCCTCGTTTTCGTTTCCATTATATATTACTTCTCGTAAATAATGGAAATAATTTACTCAATCTAATTAATCGAATAATCCGCTTCATTTTTACCTCTATTGGATTCTGGGTGAACTTTGTAAATTGCCCGTAATTTTTTTATACTTTTATCAATAATTGCGAAATTTAGCCGTG
>PFLZ01000132.1 GCA_002784795.1 Candidatus Magasanikbacteria bacterium CG_4_10_14_0_8_um_filter_42_12 | reverse complement strand
TAACAAATAGATTTTTTGTCACAATGGCATCTGGTACAGATTATGTAGATTTTGATTTTGTAATTAATGGTGATATAACAGTTGAATCTGATGAAACAGTTGATTTTGTGGTATCTCCATTTTCAAGTGAGACTAATTTTGAGGCAGATTCAAATAATTCTACACATACTTTGACTATTTTAAATGATGATTCTGCAACGACCCTATTAACAGCACTTACGGTATCCGATAAAACAATCATGCTCCAACATAGTATCAGTATCTCAATGCCTGATGTATTCCAATATACGGGAACAGATGAACTAACATATACAATTAAGATTGAAAATTTTAATGTGGTAAGTGGGGCACACAATTTCACAGATCATTCTGCAAGCATATCTGGTTTTGGTCTTGGGACCAGCACAGTATCATTTGTTGCAAAAGACACCGCTGGGAATACTGCGACAAGTACATTTATGGTAACCGTCATCGAAAATGACAATCATGCCCCAACAACTACCGATGCTGTCTTTGGAGATCAAGAAATAAACGTAGACGAAGAAAAAACATTTGATCTGACGCCTTACTTTAGTGATATTGATGAGGGTGACTCTTTGAGATACACGCCTCTCTTCGACAATCACACTGTGACAAACATTTCTGTAGTGGAAAATACATTATCCATCATTGGTTTGTCACCAGGGAATACAGAAGTTACAATTGTAGCTACAGATAGATACAACAAGACTGCATATTTTATTTTCACTCTCACCGTTGTTGACTCCTCTACAACTCCAGACGACACCACAGACTCTGGCTCAGGCAATGGCGGAAGTACGGGTGGCAGTACAGGCGGATCAACGGGTGGTGGAGGATTCATCCCAAACACTCCTCCAACAGCAGCCTTCACAACTGGCCAAGAAGTGACCATCGCTGTCAATACAGAAGTCACCTTTGATGCGAGCGCAAGTCAAGATGCGAATGGTGATATCCAATTTTACTTCTGGAACTTTGGGGATGACAGTGCGGAAGAATATTACACTGCCCCAACAGTCACGCACACGTACACAAGCATTGGTGATTACACCCTCACGACACGCGTCCGAGATACACATGGTGCAGAAAGCACTGCAGAAGTCACGGTACACGTCGTAGAAGGCACAACGACACCAAGCACCGAAACAGGAAACACAGGAACTCCTACAACGGAAACACCAAACACAGATAACGGAACGCCTGCTGACAATGGCAATACACCAGAAGATACAACAGGAACAACCGTACCTGCGACAGGAGAAACAACCACTCCAACAACAGGAACCAACCCAAACACAACCGATACAACTCCTGTTCCTGAACAAACAACAACAGACACAACGGAAGAAACGACTGACAATACAGACCAGTCTGGAGCAAACACTCCAAATGGTGATGCGACTGAAGAGTCTACACCCACAGAAGATCAAGGACTTCCTACATGGATCCGTATCATCTTTGGGAGTGGTGCCGTCGCAGCAATCGCTGGCGCTGGTATCGCAATCAATAGAGCTCGACGTACGCTCTAATACAAAGAAACAATATATCAAAACACCCGGCTTTATCAGCTGGGTGTTTTTTTATTTTCTCTCCTACACTATATACGCTATTGTGCGATATCATCACTATTTTTCTTTTTTGCGCGAGGTCGGATGATAATGAAAAGAGCGACCAGAGCCACAACCAATATAGCTACCGACACAGGATGCCCCAATATACCGAGGGCATTGTGTATATCACTCTCAGCATGAGCAAACACAATCGTCGGCATCAATAGAAATGAGCTAATGAGTACTGCAAACTTTCCTGACATAGGAATATATATGAAGAATAACGTGCTATACTATAGCATATATGAGCTACACGGCAATTACAAATGCGATCAGGGCAAAAGCAAATCCATCGCGCGCAAAGCACTCTATGCGTTTTTTCAAAACAGACAAAGGCCAGTATGGAGCTTGTGATGTTTTTCTTGGGCTGACCGTCCCCATGCAACGAGAGATTGCCAAAGAATTCCAGAATCTGGAAATGCCTGCAATAGTGGAATTACTTCAAAGCAAATTTCACGAGTATCGCCTGATTGCGCTCTTGATTCTCGTATCACAATTTGAACGAGGTGATGAACATACGAAGAAACATATTGTACACATATATCTGAAAAATACCGAAAGAATAAATAATTGGGATCTTGTCGATCTGAGCGCCTACAACATTATCGGTGCATGGCTCCTCGATAAAGAGAGAAAGATACTGTACAAACTCGCAACATCAAAATTCCTCTGGGAAAAACGTATCGCCATCGTTTCTACAGTTGCATTCATTCGAAACGGACAAGTGGAAGACACGATCAAACTGAGTACACTCCTCGTACATGACACGCATGATCTGATGCATAAAGCTGTCGGATGGATGCTCCGAGAAGTAGGAAAGAAGAATGTAAAAGCACTTGAAGCATTTTTACTGAGCCATGCAAAAACAATGCCCCGCACGATGCTCCGATATGCCATAGAAAAATTTCCAGAAACACAGAGAAAAAAATATATGAACATGAAACATCTATGAATCATAGTACCAAAACAACCATCGCGTTTTCTCTCATCTTCTTTGTGCTGTTTTTTTTGACTTCACCTGTACAGGCAACTACACTGCTCGAAGTTCCATTCACATCCCAGGCACCTGATAGCATCTGGGTACAACCATGGCAAGATGCCTGCGAAGAAACAACGGTCTTCATGGTCCATAGATTTTATATGGGCAGAAATATAGCAAATTCTGCAGATGCAAAAAAAAGGAATTCTGGAACTATTTGATATGAAGCATGTGCTCTTTCCAGAAAGTTTTGATGAAAATGTGAGCATGATCGCAGATGTTATTAATAACTTTCTCCCTTGGAGTGCACGGGTGGTAGAACAGCCAACACTCGATATGATGAAAGCAGAACTTGATGCCGGGAGGCCTATCATAGTGCCGGCATATGCATCATCACTCCAAAATGTCTATTTTCGTGGGTTTTTTCCATATCACATGCTCGTCCTTTCTGGATATGATGACACCGAACAAACATTTATTGCAGAAGACCCAGGCACCCAGTACGGCCATGCCTATAGGTATAGCTACGATACCATTATGTCCGCCATGCATGATTTTCTCCCTGGCAATGTTGCGGGCGGATCAAAACGCGTGCTCTTTACCAGTCCAGACCTCGGGAGCACAGCAGATACAGACGGCGATAGAGATGGCCTGACAAAAGCGCAGGAATTTACGTATGGCACAGTCTCCTATGTATTTGATTCAGACGGTGATGGCTTTGGCGATGGCATTGAATTGCAATTTGGATACCTCGCAACAAAAAATGAACAAGCCGTCATACAGCAAGGTGCACTTCTCATTGCACCAGGATCTCCACAAGTCTACTATATGGACGCAGGGACAAAACACCACGTCACGAGTGAAGCTGTATTTTTTAGAAATGGCTGGAACTGGCAGATGCTCGAATGGATCAGTGATAGAATGATTGGCAATATTCCGACAGGGTCACCATTGACATAACACCCAAAACGGCCTATGATAAGGCCGTTTTTGTATGAAACAACTCTATCCTGTCACAATCGAAAAACTTATTTTTGGTGGCCCCGCCACCGCTTCTCCTTTGTCGAAGCTACGGCGGGCAAGCAAATTATACTATGTATAAAGTTCATATAGAAAAATTAGTGTTTGGTGGCCAAGGTCTTGCGCGTCTTGGTGATGTAAAAAATCCTCGATTCAATGGCAAAACGGTCTTTGTCTGGAATGCACTGCCTGGAGAAGTCTTGGAAATAGATATTGTCAAAAATAAAAAAACATATCTCGAAGCCATTGCCGTGAATATTCTCGAGCCATCTTCTGAACGCATCGCCCCAAAAGAAGGTCATTTTCTCTCCACCAGCCCGTGGCAAATTCTTTCGTTTGACAGAGAACAATACTGGAAAAAAGCGATTGCGGCAGAAACATATAGCAAAATTGGAGATCTTATCTTAAACGACACCTCGCTCGATATTGCCACAAACAATATCACGGACGGATACCGCAACAAAATGGAATTTAGTTTTGCAGAGAAGGACGGCGTGATTTCTCTTGGATTTTTTGAACGAGGCGGCAGAGAACGATTTGCCGTGGAACAGTCATCTCTTGCAATGCCCGCCATCAATGAGGTCGCTGCACACATCCTCGCATGGGTGCGCGACATGCAGATCCCATTGCGCAGTTTGAAGACATTGATCGTGCGCGCAAATACAAAAGGGGAAACAATTGCAGCCCTCTTTATCAAAGACAAGATACTGTTTGACGTATATCCATCACTGATAGAAAATCAACGTGGATTTCAGCTCTATTATTCTACGCATAAAAGTCCAGCCGCTGTCCCAACCGAACTTCTCTATACGTTTGGAAAAAATACATTGAGACAGGATATACTCGGCACAGCACTGGAATATGGCATTTTTAGTTTTTTCCAAATCAATCCACCTCTTTTTGAAATGGCATTGAAAGACATGGCAGCATTTCTGGATCCAAAAAAACCTCTCTTGGATTTTTATGCAGGTGTCGGAGCAATTTCACTGCCAATAGCCATGAACAGAGAAGAAACAATACTAGTTGAAAGCAACAAAGATGCTGCAACATTTGCACAAAAAAATATTGTCCTCAATAAAACGCCACATGCAGCAGTATATGACATGCCAGCAGAACACATGACCGATGTTATAGAGAGTACCAAACAAATAATTCTAGACCCACCAAGAGCAGGCCTGCATGTGTCTGTGATTCAAAAATTATTGTCCGTAAAGCCAGAACGCATTCTCTATCTGTCATGCAATCTCTCAACGCAGGCACGAGATATAAAGATGCTCAGCGAACAATACAAGCCAGTCTTCATGAAGCTGTACAACTTTTTCCCGCGCACGCCACATATCGAAGGACTTGTAGTGTTGGAAAAAATATAATGAATTACGACAAAAAAACGTTCACAATATTGTGAACGTTTTTGTATCTGCTTGCAATAATTTACCCACCCACTTTGCCAACCCACGAGAAGATATCTTGGAAGTTGCCCATGATGACTTGGAAGACGGATTCTTGTTTTCGTGGGGTGAGCACGGTTACCGTTTTTGATCTCGTGGTGTTCCCTGCTGAATCAGTGCTTTCTACTTGAAATTGGTAGACCGAGCCTGGTTCAAAGTTGGTGACGACGACTATATGTTTTCGGATATAGCTCTGATCCAAATTGGTACTTTCGGTGAAGTCTTCTGTCTCTGCGTTGAATCCTTTTCTGTACAATACTCTACTGGTAGACAGTTCATTCGTCATCCACGAAATAATGACTTGAATCTTATCATTTGCGCCTGGCAGGATAGATGAATCTGTTTGGATCTGGTACACAATCGGTGGCAGATCAAGTCCATCAGTGGTGTAGCCTTGAATGAGTTTTGTGACGGTACTCTTGCCATAGTCTTGGCCAGACAGTTCGATGTCATACACGACGCCGGCTTCGAGGCCAGTAATGGTCAGGGCGTGATCTGTGGTATATCCATTGCTATGCACGACTTGGGAGGCACTCTTGTTTGGGATACCGTTCGTATATGGGGTGTAGGTAATCGTAGAATCTGCAGGGACATTGGTATTCCATGAAAAGATTGTTTCTGTTTCAGATATTTTCTCTGCTTTGTACGTTGTTATTTCACTTGTTTCTGCTTTGGTCCGGAAGGTAAAGTCTCGTGACCGAGCTTCTATCCCGGTCGGTGTTCGTGAGATGAGACTGTAGTGGTACAGGGTATTTGGTCTGAGCCCTCGGACATTCACGACATGGCTCACGACTTGTGCCGTCGAATCTCCCACGGTTTGTTCGTATGTTTTTGTTTGTTTGTAGATATCGTCTGCGCCGATG
>PFLZ01000126.1 GCA_002784795.1 Candidatus Magasanikbacteria bacterium CG_4_10_14_0_8_um_filter_42_12 | reverse complement strand
CTTACTCATGGATCTATTGTATCACGCCCCAGAGGGGCGGGGAATTAGACCCAGGAGAGATTAAAAAAGGGAGAAGATGCTATTTTTGAAGGAAGAACGGTAAAATCACCCGACAAATGGGAAAGAATAGCCGACAAAATAGATGCCGATGAGGATGAAGATTTTGTCACTAAAACTGCAAAGAGAGAAAAAAAAGAAGAAGACCGGCTGCGGAAACAAATTCAACAAGCAGGATACGAACAAGTATCTGAATCTGATAAAACGACATTACCAACAAGTGCAACAAGAAAAACAGTTGAGGCAGTTGGCAGCGGACTGGACAAAGTACTCACTGCAGGTGAAAAAATCTTCCAAGGAAGAACCGTCACACTACCTGAAGAGGAACCAAAACAAGAAAAACGTTCTTTGTGGAACAGATTGTTCGGAAAAATAAATGAATAACATAAAAAAACCGCCAAAAGGCGGTTTTTTTATACACAATTTACGCAATCCGTTCTGAAATTTCCTTCTTCACCTTTTCTATAAATGCTTCCTTTGACATCGTTACTTGCTCTTCTTGCCCACGGACACGAATCATGAGATCTTCTCCAGACAGTTCTTTGTCACCGACAACGAGAATATATGGATGCTTGCCTTTTGTCGCATTGCGGATTTTCTTTCCTACCGTTTCATCGGCTTCATCGACACTCACACGAATCCCTGCTGCAATGAATTCGGAAACCATTGTCCGTGCACCATCTATATGCTTTTCTGACACAGGTACTATGTGTACTTGGACAGGAGACATCCAGACTGGCCAGACACCCGCATAATGTTCGATGAGAAATGCGAGGAAACGCTCATGTACAGAGAGTGGCGCACGGTGAATCACAAAGACGTCATTATTTTCATTTCCTTCTTCATCTGTATACGACAATCCAAATCTGCTCTTTGCCAAAAAGTCGAGCTGAATCGTAGACATCGTTTCTTCACGCCCAATCACAGAACGCACCTGCACATCTACCTTTGGTCCATAAAAAGCGGCTTCATCGTCTACTTCGACAAATTCTACCTTCATCTCCTCTAGCACTTCACGGAGAACTTGTTCAGAATACTTCCAGTTTTCAGGCTCATTGATATATTTTTCCGTATGATCTGGACTCCATTTTGACAGACGAAACCAATAATTATTCAATCCAAAAATCTTGAAGTAATCCATTGTCAGTTGCATGACGGCTTTGAATTCTTCCTTTATCTGATCCTT
>PFLZ01000057.1 GCA_002784795.1 Candidatus Magasanikbacteria bacterium CG_4_10_14_0_8_um_filter_42_12 | reverse complement strand
CATACCTCCCAACAAATGATGATTCTTGCCTTTATCTGTATTCTGCTAAATAGATTGTAAACAGGTTCTTAGGTAATAGGGCTTTTCTTTCATGCTACATATATTTCAGCATCTTTCCTACAAAGCGACGACTTTCGTGAGAGAAATACTGAATCAAGTCCGGTATGACAACCTAAAACCTATCCACTACCCTCTACCCCAAAAATCCCCGACGCTGTGCAGCGAGAAGCACAAGATGCGACAAATCATCATTGCTATGTGACGTCATTGCGGTACAAATTTGTTTTGTGGCAGCAACATGTGCATCGTCTGGTGAGACCTCACCAAACCACGCGACCACTTTCTCTTTGACCGCTACAGGCAAATACGGAGAATCCAGATCTACAAATTTGATCGCATCTTTTAGATCAGATTCGATGCTCGGATACACTTCTTTGATAATACGCATATCTTCCTCTGTCAGCGCATCAAGCCCAAGCAATTCTGGTGGCACGCCGAGGGAATACAGCGACGCGGTAAACGTGATCGCACGAGGCAGATGTTTTTTTCCCATACTCCGAGAATACCCAAACAACCCAATGTGCAATTTTCGTTTTCTTCGTTTTGGAATATGAACAGCTACTTCATTGATCACGTCAACAAGCTCGGCAAGCTGCTCCTGATACCTCGCACTATATCGCTCGATAATTTCTAATACTTTTTCTTCATCAACAGGAATCGGTTCTTTCCGTGTACTCTCTGTCAATGTACGAATTGCAGAACCAACCAGCGCAGGATCATTATCAAATTTAAAAGATGACTGAACAGTAAATGTCTGAACACTCGGATACCCGCGAAGAATACCTTCTACTGTCTGCGGTCGCAGATTGCCACGAAATGGTGCAGAGCCTGCCCCAAGAATAGGGTACAGAGGAATACCAAGTTCCTCACCCAGGAGGTGCAATCGCTGAAGTGCAATTTTGTTGATCAACACCGCGGCAATAGAACCGTAATTGACAGCCGGGTCACTGCGCGCAAGAAACACACGCTGATACGACACTTCTTTATCTTTCAAATACTCGCGAAGAATATCTGCACTTGCGAGCATGTGTTCTTTGTCTTCAAAAAGTGGAATGACCTGTACTGTCTCCGGACGAAACTCCCCTACCCACTCACGAATAGAAATATCATCAGGCCTGACAGGCGTATTTCCTTTCCCTGCGACGAACGATTTGTAATACTGATAGATACGATCCAAACTTTCTGCAGAGGTCGTCATAGGGAGGATCACTTCAAAAATTGGGGCTGTTGCCGTCTCTCCATAAAACGCTCGCGCAGCATCAAATGATCGAGGAATACTTTCGAGTGTTTCGAGCAAAATTTTTCCTTCTGTTTTTTCTACTTCTGGATTTGGTACACGGACAGTCAGTCGAAGTTCATGACCCAATCGATGTGTACGAAAAAACTGTTCATTTTTTGTAAGCAATTTTTTGACAACAAACGCATCCACTTCTTTTCCTTCTGCATCCCACATCTGTTCACCACAGCCAAGATGCGAATATGCGTAATACGCTTCTTGCACTTCATCTTCTCCACCAAGCTGTGCATGCTCGGCAAAAAAAGGTTGAGAGACATTATCAGGATGCTGCGTACTCATGCAGCGAGGGATCTGGTAGTCATTCATACTAAGCACGAATTTCAGCACCAAATTTCTTTTTCAACATTGCTACGATTTTTTCATGCACAACATCAACATCTTTTCCTTCCAGTGTCTTTTCATCTGATCTATAGGTGATGCGATACGCCATGCTCTTTTTTCCTTCTGGAATATTCTTTCCAGTAAAGACGTCAAAAAGTTCCACATCGACTGTCAGTGGATCTGCTTTGATGAGTGCCGCTGCGATGTCTTCATGTTGCTTTTCTGTATCCAGCACAAAGGCAACATCTCGTTCGATAGATGGATATTGCGAGAGTGGTAGATACTGTGTTTTTTCAGTGAGGAGCGATACAATTTCAGAAAGATTTACTTCGAGAATTGCCGTTCGTGCATCGAGCCCGAGCTTTTCCGCAGTCAACGGATGCACCTCTGCGATGTGCCCGATCTTTTTTCCTGCCACAGAGACTTCTGCAAATCGTCCAGGATGGACAAGGACATCATCGAGTGATTTTTTTGTATACTCCACTACGAGCCCTAACCGTGTCATGATAGTCGTGAATGCTGTCGATACATGAAGAAACGGATTTTCATCACCCTTTGCAGCGTGCGCCATGGCGAGGAGGGTATCTTGTCGAGGCAAGACATGCTTCAATCCATCTTTTTCTCCGTCCAATTCTTTTTTGAAGACCTTTCCAATTTCAAATATATTCACCGTATCAAATCGATGCAAATTGCGCTCTACCATCTCGAGCATATTTTCTCGCAGATGTCGTCTGAGATATGGGCGATCTTTTGCAATCGGATTTTCAAGTTCGAGATAGTCTTTTGTTTGTTCACCAACTTTTTCAAGGAGCTCTGGTGAAATAAATGAGTAATTGGATACTTCGGTATAGCGTCCTTCATACGCGAGCAATGCTCGGAGACGTGTTTCGAGTTCGCGCAGAGCATTCTTTTTTGGAGGAACAATAGGGAACATCGGCAGTGTTGGCACGATATTGTCGTAGCCGTACACGCGTGCAATTTCTTCTACCAGATCTTCTCGAATAGAAATATCTTTTGTTGCACGCCAAGAAGGGATCGTAACTGACAAAGTATTTTTCTTTTCTTTTACGCCAAAACCAAGACTTGTGAGAATACGGACCATCTCTGTTGCAGGCAAATCAACACCCATTTTTCTTTGAACAAATTCTGTGTCCAATGCAATAGGGCCTTGGTCAAGAGAAAAATCTGATTGATCAACAATGGTACTCGATACCACACTCTTTGGAGAAACTTCTTTGAGCAGTTCGACCACACGACGAAGTGCCAATTCACATAGATGTGGATCAAGACTTTTTTCATACCTTGCTGACGCATCGGTACGAAGCCCATGGCGAGATACCGTGCGACGAATAGTGACCGCATGAAAATTCGCAGACTCGAGAAGAATACTCGTTGTCTCATTCGTCACCCCACTATTGTTACTCCCCTTCACACCCGCAAGCGCAACAACTTTGTCTTTCGTGGCAATAACTAAATCTTCTTTTGTCAGTTTGTATTCTTTGTCATCCAAAGAAGTGTACGCTTCTTCATCCTTCGCTTTTCTTACAACGATTTCAACATCGCCTTTTTTATTTGCGAGTTGTTTTATATCAAAAGCATGCAACGGCTGCCCCAGCTCAAACATCACAAAATTTGTGACGTCCACAACATTATTTCTCGGTTGCACACCAACACTCATCAATCGTTTTTTTAACCACGCCGGTGATTCTGCAACCTCAATATTATCAATCGCAACCGCCATATATCGTGGGCAGGCTTTTGCATCTTTTACTTGTATGGACAGGTCGCGACCTGTCCCTGCAGGTTTGCCAATTTTCTTTGGTTCATACGGTTTCAATGCAACTCCATACATAGCAGCAATCTCCCTCGCCATACCATACTGTCCCCACAAATCTGGACGATGCGTCATGGATTTATTATCTATATCAAAAATAACATCGTCGAGTCCCAATGCCTCTGCAAGTGATTTTCCAACGACATCCGAAGATTTGGATGCGATGATATCGGTAAGATCCAAAATTTCTTTCTCACTTTGTTTTGGAAACATATCTCCGAGCCCAATTTCATCCGATGCACAAATCATGCCAAAACTTTCAACCCCACGAATTTTTGCTTTTGTGAGCACAACAGGCTCCCCTTCTCCATGCCATCGCACGGACGCACCAAGTTTGCCCATTGCGACGAACATCCCTTCTCGGACATTACTGCCACCGCAGACAACTTGAAGTTTTTCGTCGCGGACATCTACAGTACACACATGCAATGTGTCTGCATTGTCATGTTTTTTTACTTCAACAACTTTTCCAACAACAACATTGTCGAGAAATCTCGCTTCATCAATAACATCCTCTACTTCGACAACATGCATGGTCAAATCAACACCGAGCTGTTGTGGGGTGATTTTTTTTGGAATGGTGTTGAATTGTGAAATCCAATTTTTTGATACTAACATACCTATGTTGTAATTGTTGTAGCTGTTCTACATGTTCAAATTGAACAATTTCATCATGTAGAACAGCTACAACGTCCTATGATTTATTGAGTAAGTACTTTTCTAATCCGATGAGCTTGAAATATAATTCTTGCATTGCTGGTTCCATTTTTTCATATCTCCACTCTTCCATATATTCTAGTTCTATTGCACATTGCAACGCTGCATGAACTTCGATAAGTGAACCAATCGATATTCTCACAAATTTCGCAAAATCTTTTGGTGTCTTTCTCCCACTTCCTTCTGCAATATTCAGTAAGACGGAAACAATCGCTCTTCTCAGCTGACTCACCAATCCATATCGTTCTTCATTTGGAAATTGTCCAGATATCTTATATATGTCTGTTATCAGACCCTTCGCTATCTTTGCAACCTCTAATTTTTCATAACCAAACGTCATAAGCCTCCTTCATATAAAACAATTTCATCATCTTCAACAATTAGAACTGTTTCAAAAATCTAAGATCGCCTGACTGAAAATGTCGTATATCTTCGATACCATATTTTTGCATCACCAGCCGCATACTTCCGAGCCCAAAGGCAAAACCAGAATACACATCAGGATCAAGTCCACCAGCTTTTAATACTTCTGGATGCACGAGTCCACATGGCATCATCTCTACCCAGCCAGTATGTTTGCATACATTACATCCTTTTCCATCACACACCAGACATTTCATATCGAGTTCAAATCCTGGCTCGACAAAAGGAAAATAGCCCGGTCGAAGACGTACTTCCACTTCTCGTTTCAAAATACCCGTCAGCAAACCTTTCATCACACCAATAATATCGGCAATAGAAATATCTGTATCTACCACCAATCCTTCAAGTTGTGTAAATGTATGTTCATGACTTGCATCAGTCGATTCATTTCGAAACACTCGTCCAGGAACAACAGCCCGAAGTGGTGCGCCGTATTGTCGCATAGCACGTACTTGCACAGGAGACGTATGTGTACGCATGACCCATTCCGGATGATCTTTGATAAAAAATGTATCATGACTATCCCGCGCAGGATGTGATGGCGGAATATTCAATGCTTCAAAATTGAAATAATCGCTTTCAAGCTCGGGTCCATCGAGCACCATAAATCCCATGGAACGAAACAATTCAGATAATTCAATTTCCACTTGTGACATCGGATGCATATGCCCATGTGCTTCTTTTGGAAGATGAGGCTCAGTCACATCGATTGATTCTGTCTCTGCAATTTTTTTCATTTCTTCACGTTGCAGTGCTTCACGTTTTTCTTCCAGTTCTTTCACAATTTTCAGACGAACGGTATTCATCATCTCACCAATGGCTTTTTTCTGCTCGGTAGCAACGTCTTTCATCTGCTTTGCAAGTGTAGTGAATGCACCAGCTTTTCTTCCAAAGATTGTTTGTTCCAATGCTTCCAGCTGCAACAAACTCGACACATGCTTTAGCTGTGCTTCAAATTCTTTTTTGAGTGATGAAAGTTGTTCTTTCATAAATAGATGCTAAAACAAATTTGAAATATCCCGCCAGGTGACGACGACAATCAGGAGCATAAGCAAGAGAAACCCAATTGTATGTGCTGCCTGCTCATATTTCATGGGCACAGGCTTCTTGAATATCCTCTCATATACTACAAAGAAAAGACGTCCGCCGTCCAGTGCAGGGATTGGCAAAATATTGATCACTGCAAGAGAAAGCGACAGCATTGCCATGATATTGATGAGATATGAAATACCCAAGCGCGCACTTTCACCCACAACAACCGCAATACCGACAGGGCCAGCCACACTAAACGCCAACCCTTGTCCCATGAGAAGTCCCTTTATCAAAAAGAAAAATGCAAGAAAAATATTGACCACCCCAAAGAGTGCTGCCACAATCCCTTTCCA
>PFLZ01000087.1 GCA_002784795.1 Candidatus Magasanikbacteria bacterium CG_4_10_14_0_8_um_filter_42_12 | reverse complement strand
CAGTCACCAATTACGGTTGTTATAGAGAACTGATACCCCGCCCCTCTGGGGCGGGGAGCTTCATTTGGGTTCGAGAATGAATTTTTGAGAAATTCTTGGAAAGATTTTTCAAAGAATGAAGAACATCCTTTTTATGAAGTGATCACAAAAGAGTTTATTGAAGAATTCAGTAATTTTATAGCAGGAGAATTGGATAGGTTGGATGATAAATCCCAATCCCCCGTTCAGATTTTAGAGGTTGGGGCTGGAGATGGTAAATTGGCGTACCATTTAAGGCGATTACTTCATGAGAAAGGGCTAGATATTGAATATCATGCTGTGGATCCAGGCGTGGATGATGATGAACAAAGAGAAAAATATACAATCCCACCTATTGGTGAAAATGTTGTCCAAATGGATTACCACGTTGCATTGAAAGAATATTCTCCTCAGATAGTTATTGAATCTTGGATGCCACCAGGTCGTGATTTCTCACAGGATTTTAGGGACACGGCTTCTGTTCAATCTTATGTCCTTATTGGCCCTCCGTATGATACTGGAACACCTCAAACATGGGGTATTACGAAAGAGCAAGTTCAAGATTTGCAAGAAGAACAACCATATTTATCTGATGCCCGATCTATTAGAATCGCTGCAAGTGCTGCACATCCATATTTGATTGATAGAGAAGAATTTGTATTTGATGGATTTTCAATGTCTCCTGGACCACAAGAACTTGAGGATCTCCAAATTTCGAGGGCAAAAGACTATCATGTTGGGGACCCTACTGAAATTCATATTTTTAGGAGAAACGAAAATCAAGAATATTTAGAAAACCATTCCGTGTAAATAAAAAACATCCGTACTACTACTACTACTACTACTACTACTACTACTACGGATGTTTTTTTTGTCAAATTTTCAATCTTAATTTTTCTCCTTCATCAGTTGCCAATCTCCACCACCAAGAAGCATAAGCGCAAGCGTACTGCCGAGGAGTGCTACAGGTGCCATCATTTGGCCAAATGGACCTGGGACATGTACGGTGAAGATTGCAACGAGCATGACAAATGCAAGGAGCATTGCCGCATGTCGGACGAAGAGGCCGAGAATCACGGCAACACCACCGAGGAATTCTGTAAGGGCGAGAATCCATGCAAAGAATCCTGCTGCAGGGAATCCAATTCCAGCAAGCATGCCTGTGACCATATCAAGGCCATTGAGTTTACCCCACCCTTGTACGATAAAGATAAGCCCCACGGAGAGGCGAATGAGAAAGAACCCAAGGCTCTTCTTTTTTGCTGCGTTCATCATATGTGATATATGTGATTAAAATAATATGAGTTTATGATAGCATAAACTAAACAACAACGCGATTTTTTGATGTTTGAAAAGACTGAAAGATTATATTTCGACTACGTCGAAATAAGAATGAAGCTCCCCGCCCCTCTGGGGCGGGGAGCTTCATTCTTATTTGCGCTAGCAAAAATAATCTTCTAGTCTTTCTTTCTAATATGCAAAAAGCATTGATTGGCATCACATCTTTGTATCTCCATTTGCTGTATCAATAGAAATGACATCACGCACACCAAAACTGTGAAGCGTCCAATCGACAATAATACGAAATTTGCGAAGGAAACCAGGCATAAAAAAGACATACACCGTACGACGAATCCACCACGCAATTTTGCCAAACAACACAAACGGTCCTATCTGAGCCACGCCATACCAATCTCCGACTGGCATCAATTGCCCTTTTGAATGAAAGCGGAATGGTGGGGTTGTTTTGTGTTGCAATCGTCGAGAGATATGTTCCGCGACGTAGTGACCTTCGTGATATGCCGCTTCTGCAAGTTGCGGATACGAAATCTTTGTTTTTGGATCGGTGCTGTTTGAAATATCTCCAATAGCGTATGTATCAGGGTGATCAATCATTTGTAATGTTTCTGTGACATCCACTCTTCCACGAGCATTCACACCCTTTTTCAAAAATGTTGCGCCAAGCGTTTCAAATCCTGCCGTCCAGATGGTGATATCACTTTTGATCTTTTCACCACTATTGAGTGTGATCTGATCTTTTGTGACGTTTGTGACACGAGAGTTGATATCGATAATGACCCCTTGTTTCTCAAGTCTTTCCCATACTTTTTTCTGAATTCTTTTCGACATGTGTGGCAGAATACTGTCCCCGGATTGAATCACACGAACAATCACTTTTTTTGTTGGATATAATGTTTTCAAATCTTTTCTGCTGAGATCTGCATATTGTCCTGCGACTTCTACGCCTGTATATCCACCACCAACAATATTGATTGAGAGAGGCTCCTCACCACACGATTCGAGCATATGGATAAATTGATGTTTCAGATGCATCGCACCGTCGAGTGTACGGACATGTTCTGAATATTCTTTTGCTCCGGGGGTATCAAAGTAATTGGTCGTACTGCCAAGTGCAATCACGCAATATTCGTATGAAAAAACACCGACAGATGTGGTTACGGTTTTTTTGCTCGGATCAATTTTTTCTATACGTGCTTTACAAAATGTATGCGGTGTATTGGCTATAATTGCTCTCAGCGGAATGGTGCAGTGTGTTGGCTCGATAGAGCCTGTTGCTGCTTCGTGCAACATCGGCACAAAGGTGAAGTAGTTGTTTCTGTCGACGATGGTGATATGTCGGTCTGGATGTTTTTTTTTCAACTGTTTTGTGAGTGTACGAAGTGTTTCATAGCCACCGATACCAGCACCAAGAATAAGAATGTCAGTTTTTAGTTGTTGTTGCTTTTTCATATAAAAGAGTACGTACTTCGAAATGTATAAGAACATACGAAATGAACATGTAGTTTCGTATGTTCGTACATGTTTGTAGTTCGCACTTTATTTATTTTTTGATTTTTTCCCTCCCATTGCCTTTACCATTTCTTTGAGTTCTTCGAGATCTTTTTGAATCAATTGAATTTCACGTTCAGCTTTTCTGTTTACGGCATAATCGTATTTTGCAGAGATGCGGTCTCTGTCTGTTTGCCGATTTTGGCTCATCATGATGACGGGCGCCTGAAATGCAGAGATAGTCGACAGTGCGAGGTTGAGAAGGATAAAAGGATACGGATCCCAGTTGCTCCACCAGCCATACACATTGAGTGCAATCCATATTGCGACAATGGCACCAAAAATAAATAAGAATGACCAACTTCCCATGCCTTGTGTCATGGTGTCAGCGGCTCTGTCTGCGAGAGACAGTGATTTTTTTTTCAACACGATAGGGTGTTCTTCTTCGGAAGGTAAAAATGGAATATTCATATAAACAATAGTATACGTTGTTTTTTTTATTTTGTCATACACAGTATATGCAGAGGGGTAGTTGCGTCTTCGAGCGATGCGTACTACAATGCATGCACTATACGCTCTATTAGTTATGATTATTTTTCTTTACGGCAAAGACACCTATCGCAGTAGGCAATACCTCCAAAAAATGATGGACAAATTTTGTGTTGAACGAGATCCCCAAGGGTTAAATCTTGTGCGGGTAGACTGTGACACAACAAAAGAAAATATTATGCAGCAGGTATTAGCATCGCCTTTTCTTGCAGAAAAGCGTATGGTCGTCCTCGAAGGCTTGTTATCAACAAAACAGGCAGCGGTACAAGAAGCGTTGCTTTCTCGAATTGAAGAGAAAGCCATTCCGCAAGATATCATCCTGATCATTTCAGAGTCTATAGAAAAGCCAAAAACAAAAGTTGCTAAAGCACTTTTTGAGCGACTGACAAAAGAACAATTTGTGCAGCATTTTGAAGAATTGACAGGATCACAGCTTACCGGATGGATCCTAGCAGAAGTACAAGAACGAGGAAGTGATATCGAACGCGATGCAGCGCATATGCTTGCAAGTACCATAGGAGGTGATATGTGGAAACTTTCGGGGGTGCTCGATCAGCTTGTGAGTTATGCCATTGGCAGGAAGATAACGAGTGGAGATGTTGCTTTTTTTGTAGAAGAAAAAATAGATGATAATATTTTTACCCTTGTCGATGCCATAGTCCAAAAGCAGACGGCACGCGTATTCAAACGTATCCAGGATCAATACAGAGCTGGCAATGACGCAGGATATATTTTTGCGATGATTGTCCGGCAGTATCGGATCTTGCTAGAGTTGCGCGATGTGTATGATAGGGGAGAAGATATCCAGAGTACACAGATGGCCAAAGCGCTTGGCCTTCATCCGTTTGTTGTGAAAAAAAGTATCCCGATGGTAAAGCGATATTCTATGAACGAGCTCGAGAAAATTCATACCGCGCTTCTCGATCTTGATAAGCATACAAAGACTGGAAAGGGATCCCAGGCGTATTTGCTTGATATGTTTGTTGGGAAGTTGGTGATGTAGTGTGTGAAGTACTGCGCAGTAAGATTGCGCTCCGCTCCGCGTCGCTAAGATTATAAGATTATATTTCACTTTACAGTGAAATAAGATTGAAGATTAGTTTATAAAGAGAAGAGCGTACATGCTATGGAGGTCCTTCTTCGCATGTAGCATAGTCTTCTAATCTTTTTTTGCGTCAGCAAAAAATAATCTTAGTAGAGCCTGCCTGCCGGCAGGCAGGCGAAGCGAGACGTAATCTTGCGTTGCAAGGCCGCCGTACGTTGTCTGTCTCTTTTGTATAAAAAAATCGCCGTGCTGGCGATTTTTTGATGTTGCTGTAGAAATTACTTTGTCGTCACTTTGTTTGCAAACTTTGCAAGTCGTGAAAGTTTGCGAGAAGCAGTGTTTTTTTTGATAACACCTTTCTTTGCAGCTTTCGCAAGCTTCTTTTGTGCTGCTTTGATCTGGTCAGCAGCCACAGTGCCAGCTTCTATTGATTTTTTTGCTGTCTTTACTGCCTCTTTGTATGCATTTTTGACTACAAGGTTTCGTGCTGCACGTTTTTGATCTTGTCGGAGTGCTTTCTTTGCACTATTTTTATTTGGCATAGATGATAGGTAAGTATTGGTAGGATTGGGATAGACATGAGGTGAGAGCAACCTGTCTATAACCCATTCTTGAGAAGTGCCCGCAGTATACTAGATCTGCTCTCTGTTGTCAATATCAGGCGTTGGCTGAGATGATATTCCCATGAGGATACAGAGTGTCCCTACAACAATCATAATATCTGCAATATTCAGTACAGCCGTCAGTACTCTAAAATAGTCGATCGTAATGCCAAAGAGGATGCGGTCAATCAAATTTGATACTGCACCAAAGAAGATGAGGCTTGTCCCCAAAATCTGATATAGCGTAGGGCGAGTTTTTTTTCCCATATAGACGAGGAGTCCTATGAGAATCAGTGGCGTCCCAATGATTAGGGCTGCATTGGGGAAGGGGACAGAGAAGGCAATACCAGGATTTGCAAAGTATTCCCATCCCAGCCATGGTTTTATAAGGTATGCGGTCATGGATGGGTGGCCATGTGCCATGTATTTCAAGAATTGGTCTAGGCAAAAGAAAAAGCCACCTGTCAAAAGTGGCACAAGAGAGCTTTTTCGTAGATGCATATGCAAAATCTTGTTTAGACTTCGTCTGTCAGTGCTTTTTTGCAGTCAACACAAGATCCTGATGTTGGACGTGCGAGGAGTCTTTTTTCATCAATGGCTTTGTCACAGTACTTGCAGATACCATATGTTCCGGCTTCGATGCGTTCGAGTGATTTGTGAACGTCACGAAGAGACTTCTCCAAAGCGATTTCGAGTGATTTATTGGTAGTGTAGTCAGCAACTTCACGGGCATTTTCGTCAGATTCATCACCGTATTCGGGGAATGCTGCATCAAAATCATCTGTTGCATGTGGGTTTGGTTTTGTGAATTTGGCGAGTTCTCCCTCTAGCTTTTCTTGTTCAGCCAAAAGAACTGTTTTTACCTTATTCAAAAAAGTTGTATTAAAAGCGTTTTGCTTTGCCATATGTATAATATTACGACCGAAGTATAGCCTATATGCCCCTTTGTTGCAAGAGGTGGAGGCAAATAAAAAAAGGGCCTCTGCCCCTAAATGTTAATTATT
>PFLZ01000116.1 GCA_002784795.1 Candidatus Magasanikbacteria bacterium CG_4_10_14_0_8_um_filter_42_12 | reverse complement strand
TGCTTGTGAAGATGTTTTTGTTGCACAAAGTATTACCCCAGATCAGTCTACTGCTGACGTTAATAATATTGTTATTCGAGCTGTCTTTACAAAATCTGTTGGCACACCTGCTGGAGAAGTATTTCAAATAGTAAAAAAGGATGTAGATGTATCACGAAATTTTACCTATAGATTTGTAGAAGGTACAGACAAAAAAGTAATTGAAGCAACCATGCCTCTTGAAGAGGGGACTGATGCTGCAAACTGTAGTGATGAAAATTATATAGACGGAACAGAGTGTGTCCCAGTAGGAACATACACTGTGAGTATTCTTGATACTGTCGTTGCTACTGATGGGCAAGGTATTTCATATGAACAGACAGCATGTACAGAGTTTGATGGGATGAAAAGTGCGAAATTCAATGCACCTACCGAAGCAAATGATGTTCGTAACCCAACCTGGCAAGGTGTGGGTATTCTCAATCCAGAAACAAACAGTCCATTTACCGATCCAGAGCCTCGTCTTCCTGCTGGTGAAACCTATACGTTTGTAGGGACGACAGATGATGACAATGGTGTTGGGTATACTCAATTTCATCTCGAAGCAACAGATGGATCTGAAACGCCGGTAGATATATTTCGTGGTCCATCGTCAGCACAATCATCTGACGACCCCTATGCATTTAGTAAAGAGTTGTTTTTTTCTTCTGGTATTGTCCGATATACCAATGCACCAAAACGCTATCAATATACGTTCACAACCTGGGATATCGATCACCATGTGTCTGCTGTGCAGACGGGTACGTTTGTGCTCGTAGGGAATCATTGTTTTAACCAAGTCATGGACGAGGATCTCGGTGAGACAGATATCGATATTGGAGGAGCGTGTGGAAGTGATGCAAGTTGTACAGAAGATTATCAATGTGCGAGTGGCCTGTGTGTAGAAGGACAATGTGTTGTCCAACCAAAAATTACCGATGTAGATCCAATGGACGGCGCACCTGGTAGCTGGGTAACCATTCGTGGATATTATTTTGGCAACGAAGAAGGTACTGTGGAGTTTGGGACAGAAGAAGATGGCTGGATTCCTGCCAACATTGTGCAATGTACAGATGTCCTTACAGGAGATTCGTGGAACAATACGTATGTCATTGTAGAAGTCCCAAACAATGCAGATTTTGCCGGTACGGTAACGTCGTCTGCTATTCGTGTCACCAATAGTACATCAAATTTATCCGATGCTACCAATGATGATTTTGGACCAAAGCCTGCAT
>PFLZ01000035.1 GCA_002784795.1 Candidatus Magasanikbacteria bacterium CG_4_10_14_0_8_um_filter_42_12 | reverse complement strand
TAACCGTCCTCGTAAGTCTCTCAACTACCAAACACCTAACGAAGTTATCCTCAAAAATGGTTCCACCTTAACTTGAACTTTTATAAACCCTCCTTGTTCCATGAAATTGTGGATAACCCTAGGGATAACCCAGTTACTTGTCCCTAGGGAAGAAAACACTATTTTGCTAAAATAAGCCAAAAAAGTACAGTTCTTGACAAAAAGTTATGCACGTGATTAGTACTTGACTTTTTCCTTTTTCGCAGGTATAGTGTAGCAGTCGTCAAATGAGCCAAAGGTATTGATTTTTTCCCTAAGGGAAGAGAAAAATACCGTTGGTTTATAATAACACCACGGAGCGAATCTACCTTCTTCTCGACGACGTGTCTGATACCTGACTTCCCGACTATACGTCGGGGGGGTGCATTTTCTGGATTATTCGTTGCCTGTGCACGCGCAACTCATGCACATCCAAACGAAAAACAATCGATAACAGCAAAAACCTTTATAAGTGAGGTATTTTTTTGTTGTATAAAAGAGTAACTGGTAAATAGTAAATCGTAATTGGTGCTCAGTATCCATTTACAAGTTACTATTTACCCATTACCAATTACCGTTTAATAGCTTGCACCTATGCCAATATACAAGCGACAGAAGACCACGGTGGCAGAACGAAAGTTCTTCACCCCGCGCAAGAGCGCAATCGAAGCGCCAGATCTTATCGAGACGCAAAAAGGGTCATACCGTTGGTTCTTTGATATCGGTATCAAAGAATTGTTTGAAGAGATTTCACCGATCAAGGATTTTACTGGTCGGGATTTGGAACTCTATTTTGAAGACTATACGATTGATGAACCAAAGTTTGATGAAGTCGTGTGTCGTGAAAAGAACGTGACCTTCGAAGCACCGCTTCGTGTGAAAGTTCGATTGGTAAACAAACGAACAAAAACAGAAGACGTGCAAGAAATTTATCTCGGTGATGTTCCTATTATGACAGACCGAGGGACCTTTATGGTAAACGGGATCGAGCGTGTCGTGGTCTCACAGCTCATTCGTAGTGCAGGAGCATTTTTTACAGAGAGTACTGTTCGCGGACGAAAATATTATGGAGCAAAAATTATTCCAAACAGAGGTGCCTGGATTGAAATAGAAACAGATCAAAACAATGTTATTTGGATCAAGGTAGATCGCAAACGAAAAGTGGCTGCAACGTCACTCTTGCGTGCGTTTGGTATGAGTGATGACGCTGACATCATCAACGCATTTGAATCAGTCAATACACATCCAAACATCGATTACATCGAAGCAACATTGAAAAAAGATGCCGCAGAAAATGAAGACGAAGGGCTGATCGAAGTATACAAACGTATTCGACCGGGTGACCTGGCGACATCTGACAATGCAAAGAGTCTCATCCACTCCATGTTTTTCAACTTTGATCGATATGATTTTGGTCGTGTTGGTGTATACAAACTTGATAAGAAGTTTGATCTTGGATTGTCCGGAAATGATTATGATCAAAAAGAACAACGCGTCTTGTCACCAGAAAAATTGTTGCTTGTGTTGAAAGAAGTTGTTCGACTCAACGTGACACAAGAAGATGCTGATGATATTGACCATCTTGGGAATCGTCGTATTCGCGCAGTAGGAGAACTTGTTCAAAATCGTTTCCGTGTTGGACTTGCTCGTATGGAACGCATCATTCGTGATCGTATGAGTACCTACGAACTCGAAAGTCTTGCGCCAAACAAACTGATCAACGCACGACCGGTCATCGGAGCTATTCGTGAATTCTTTATGAGTTCACAGTTGTCTCAATTCATGGACCAAGTCAATCCGCTCGCAGAGCTCGAGCACAAACGTCGTGTCTCAGCGCTCGGACCTGGTGGGCTTTCTCGAGATCGTGCAGGATTTGAAGTTCGTGACGTACATACGACTCATTACGGACGTATCTGTCCTATCGCAACACCAGAAGGACCAAACATTGGTCTTGTCGGGCATCTGTCTAGCTATGCAAAAATCAATACCTTTGGATTTGTCGAAACACCATATAGAAAAGTAGCAAAGAATGTGCCAAATGAAGCACGCTTTACTGTCGGGGAATATCTCCTCGAAGATATCGCGGGTGTTGGCAAGATGGGCGAACAGATTACGAAAGACATGGCGAAAACATTGTCAGGGAAAAAAGATCTGCAAACGGTTCCTGTCATGCCACGTGTCACAGACGAGATTGTCTACCTCAATTCGTTCCAAGAAGAAAAAGTAACAACCGCAAGTGCAACAACATCTATGAATGAACATGGCGTGCTTATTGGTGAGCGACTTCCAGCACGTGTGCATGGAGAACCAAGTACGGTCATGCCAACAGACATTGATTATATCGATGTGGCATCAAATCAAATTTTGTCCGTTGCTACCAGCATGATTCCATTTCTCGAACATGATGATGCGACACGTGCGCTCATGGGAACAAACATGCAACGCCAAGCTGTCCCATGTATCCAACCTGATGCACCACTCGTCGGGACAGGCATGGAAAAAATTGCGGCAGAAAATAGTGGGCATGTCTTGTTTGCTGATGCCGATGGTGAAGTCACGGCCGTAGACAGTAGCAGAATCGTCATTACGGACGGCAATAAAAAATTGTATACATACAACTTGAACAAATTTATTCGATCAAATGCATCGAGTTCTATCAATCAACGTCCAATGGTGACCCTTGGTCAAAAAGTAACAAAAGGACAGCCACTCTGTAATGGGCCAAGTATTAACAACGGTGAACTCGCGCTCGGACAAAACGTCCTCGTTGCATACATGGTATGGGACGGATACAACTATGAAGACGCGATCATTATTTCAGAACGATTGGTCCAAAAAGATCGATATACCTCTATTCACGTAGAAGATTACGCAACAGATGTGCGTGAAACAAAGCTTGGGCCAGAAGTGGTCACGAGTGATATCCCAAACGTGAGTGAAGAAAAATTGAAAAATCTTGATACCGAAGGCGTGATCCGTGTTGGTGCAGAAGTGCACTCCGGTGATATTTTGGTAGGAAAAATTACGCCAAAAGGAGAAACAGAATTGACACCAGAAGAACGACTCTTGCGTGCGATTTTTGGAGAAAAAGCTCGCGATGTACGTGATTCATCACTGTACCTCGAGCATGGAGAACATGGAAAAGTGACTGACATCCGTGTCTTTTCTGCAGACGAGGGAGACAAGTTGCAACCAGGTGTGATCAAACAAGTACAAGTCACCGTTGCTGACATGAGAAAACTGCAGGTCGGAGATAAGATGGCAGGACGTCATGGAAACAAAGGTGTTATTTCACGTATTGTCCCTGTAGAAGACATGCCGTTCCTCGAAGATGGAACACCTGTTGATATCATTCTCTCACCACTCGGGGTTATTTCCCGTATGAACCTTGGACAGCTCCTCGAGACACATCTTGGTCTTGCGGCCAATGCACTTGGCTACCGTGCAGCGACTCCAGTCCTGGATGGTATTACCGAGGAACAGATCAAAGAAGAACTTGTGAAAGCTGGATTCCCAGTGGATGCACAATCTCAACTCTATGATGGTCGTACTGGTGAATCAATGGATCACAAGACAACCGTTGGGTACAGTTACATGCTGAAACTCAACCACATGATCGAAGACAAAATGCACCAACGTTCGATTGGTCCATACAGTCTTATTACACAGCAACCACTTGGTGGAAAAGCACAGTTTGGTGGACAGCGTTTTGGAGAAATGGAAGTCTGGGCACTCGAAGCATATGGTGCAGCACACACCCTCCAAGAAATTTTGACTATCAAATCAGATGATGTACCAGGACGAAGTAAAGCATACGAAGCAATCATCAAAGGCAATCCAATCACTCGTGTCAATCTTCCAGAATCATTCAATGTCCTCGTTCGAGAATTGAAAGGGCTTGCTTTGGACGTCAAACTTATGAAAAAAGTCGGAGATGAATACATCCCTGCTGACGAAATTCCAACCGTCGAGTCAGCAGCAAACGACTCAGAGAGTAGCGATCGTTACTAAGTTCCTACTCATTAATCTCTATTACGTATGTCACGCGATACCCTTCACTCCATGGACTTCGATGCGCTGGCGCTCTCTGTTGCATCACCTGAAGTTATAAAAAATTGGTCATTTGGAGAAGTCTCCAAACCAGAGACCATCAACTACCGAACGCAAAAACCAGAAAAAGCTGGACTTTTTGCTGAAGAAATTTTTGGACCGACAAAAGATTGGGAATGTTATTGTGGAAAGTATAAGAAAATTCGTTACAAAGGAATTGTGTGTGACAAGTGTGGCGTAGAAGTGACGCATTCACTCGTACGTCGTGAACGTATGGGACACATCGAACTTTCAAGTCCTGTAGCACACATCTGGTTCCTTCGTTCTATCCCATCAAAGATTGGGCTTGTGCTCGATATTTCGATCCAAAATCTTGAAAAAGTTATTTACTTTGCATCGTTCATCATCACGTCAGTCAATGAAGAAGAAAAAAAGACTGCGCTTGACGGATTGAAAGATGAATACAAAGCAACACGCAAAGAACTCGAAAAACAATTTGCAGCAGAACCAAAAGTGCTCGAAGAAAAAATTGCTGCACTCGACGAAGATGTCTCTCTTGTTCAAGAAGAATTGAAAGATATCAAGATGATGAACATTGTGTCAGAACATCGCTATCAAGAATTGTCATTCCGATATGGACACATGTTCGAAGCGAGTATTGGTGCTGGCGCAATTCGAGATTTGTTGAAAAAACTCAACTTGCCAAAAACAATTGAAAGTCTTGAAAAGCAAATTGTAAAAAGTAAAGGCGCAAAACGTGATCGTCTGGTTCGACGTGTCAAATTGCTTTCTTCGCTCAATCAAAATAGCATCAAACCAGAATGGATGGTCCTCACTGCTATTCCTGTGATTCCACCAGATCTTCGTCCGATGGTTGCTCTCGATGGAGGACGCTTTGCAACATCAGATTTGAATGATCTCTACCGACGCGTGATCAACCGAAACAATCGTCTCGGTCGACTCCTCGCGCTCAATGCGCCAGAAGTTATTTGTCGCAACGAACGACGCATGCTCCAAGAAGCCGTCGATGCGCTCATCGACAACAATGCTCGTTCTGCAAAGACCGTCACTGCGTCAACAGGACAAAAACGAAAACTTCGATCACTTGCAGATATTTTGAAAGGAAAGCAAGGACGATTCCGACAAAACTTGCTTGGAAAACGTGTCGACTACTCTGGCCGTTCTGTTATCGTGGTAGGACCAAATTTGAAAATTCATGAATGTGGATTGCCAAAACGTATGGCACTTGAACTCTTCAAGCCATTTGTCATGAGTGAGATCATCAAGCGTGAACTCGCACACAATGTCCGAAGTGCCTCACGATATATCGAATCCAATGCTCCAGAAGTGTGGGATATTCTCGAAGAATTGACCAGCAAAACACGTGTGTTCCTCAACCGTGCTCCTACCTTGCATCGTCTTGGTATTCAGGCATTCCGACCAAAATTGATCGAAGGAAAAGCTATTCAGCTGCATCCACTGGTTACGCCAGCATTCAATGCCGACTTTGATGGAGACCAAATGGCAGTCCACCTCCCACTGACAGAAGAAGCAAAGTGGGAAGCAGAACACATCATGGCATCAGAAAAAAATCTGTTGAAGCCAGCTACCGGACAACCAATCATTACGCCACAACAAGATATTACGCTTGGGTCATACTATCTCACACGATATGCAGAAGGTGATACCGGTGAAGTGACCAAGTTCTTTTCAAATGTCACTGAGGCAAAGTATGCCTACAAGACACGAGAAATCAAAGTACAAGAACGAGTAAAAATTCGTTTTGACAAAACATTCATGGAAAAGTTCCCAGAAGGAACAAGTTCTATTGTTGAAACATCAATTGGCCGTGTGTTCTTCAATGAAATCTATCCAGAAAAAATTGAATATTACAACGAACCAATTACCAAAAAACATTTGTCAAAAATCATTGCGTCAATGCTTGAATTTTATGGACAAGAACAGACAGCTGTGATCCTCGACAGAATCAAAGAAGTTGGATTCAAATATGTCACAAAGTCAGGATATTCTCTCGGCATGGATGACTTTGGTCGTATCGAAGAAAAGAAAGCAATCCTTGTAGAAGGTGGAGACAGTGTCGCACTCGTGGAAGAGCAATACGCAGAAGG
>PFLZ01000095.1:361-1309 GCA_002784795.1 Candidatus Magasanikbacteria bacterium CG_4_10_14_0_8_um_filter_42_12 | reverse complement strand
TGAGTATACAGAACTCCATAGCAGTCACCAATTACGGTTGTTATAGAGAACTGATACCCCGCCCCTCTGGGGCGGGGAGCTTCATTCCTATTTCGACGAAGTCGAAAGAGAGTCTTCAGTCTTTCGTGTTCACATGGTATCAACTGCAGTTTTTTGCGTCAACGTGGATATCTGTTTTTTCATCCGAGCAACATTCTCCGCTGGTTTCCGTTCATTCCCAAAAATGGCACTCCCTGGGCACACGGCGCTAACGCCCGCTTTCACAATCTCTTCGAGTGTGTCTTCATTCACTGCGCCATCAAGTTCTATGAACAAGTGAGGAAATTTTTCACGAGCTTCTTTTATTTTATCGATTGTTTCGGGAATAAATGATTGACCTTGTTTGCCGGGGACGACGCCCATGAACATGAGTGCATCAATGTCTTCGATAAGATCATCGACAACATCGATGGGCGTATCAGGATTTAATACGAGGCCTACTTCCCAGCCATAAGATTGCACTTGTGAAAGAATATTTTCAATATTATCTGGATCAGATTCGTAATGAACAAGCACGCGTTTTACTTGTGGTACTTCTTCCCACATACGAATTTCTTCGAGAGGATCTTCTACCATCAGGTGAAGTTCGCAGTCGATGTGGAGTCGGTCTCGTACAACATCTGGATCTGCCCACGTATCATTGGGGACAAATTTGCCATCTGCAATATCGAGTTGGATCATGGGGAGGACTTCTTCTACTGCTTGCGACCACGCGATGAAGGTCGCTTCATCTGGGACGAGGATTGAGGGAATTATTTGTATCATAGCGTTTGGGGTAAATCGTTGTTATGAAATGGTGCGGAGAAAGATTGAAGACTACAAGCCGACTACGTCGGCATAAGATTGAAGATTAAGAAAAACAATCTTCAATCTTTTTTTGCGAAAGCAAAAATGAATCTTTAGTCTTTC
>PFLZ01000095.1:0-268 GCA_002784795.1 Candidatus Magasanikbacteria bacterium CG_4_10_14_0_8_um_filter_42_12 | reverse complement strand
CATGACAGGTTGGCGCGTGTCACATCATGATAGTAGCTCTACCTTGCCAGAAAGTATATCTTCCCCCTGGGGAATACATACCCCATCCCACATCGTTGGATAAGCATGTGTTATTTTATTCCGTTGACCCCGTTCGATACGTTCGTGTCATCGAGAAAAAAAAAAATTCGACATGGCCAATGTATCTTATTTCATCCATTTTTTCTTTCGGTATGGTATATAATACATTTATCACATCATGTACGGTACAACTTTTCGTCCAACCACG
>PFLZ01000091.1 GCA_002784795.1 Candidatus Magasanikbacteria bacterium CG_4_10_14_0_8_um_filter_42_12 | reverse complement strand
AGGAAATGAGTATACAGAACTCCATAGCAGTCACCAATTACGGTTGTTATAGAGAACTGATACCCCGCCCCTCTGGGGCGGGGAGCTTCATTCAGATACCAATAAAAGAGTTGTCTTGCTAACCTACCATTCCCATCAGTAAAAGGGTGAAGGTATCCTATCCAAAAATGAATCATAATCGCCTTTATGATGGGGTGCAAGAAAGCTTCTCGCTTCAAGTCGTCATTCGCAAATTTGATAAGTTTCTTTAGTTCTTTTTCAACAAAATTGACCTCTGGACCCTTATGATATATTTCTCCGGTAAGTTTATCGTTTACATAAATAGGTTCTCCTCCTTTTCGCATTCGAGGTTTATTTCCATCTGAGTCAAGGGTATCTTTTGTGATGATACCATGCAATTCCAAAATCAGATCCATGCTCATCTCTTTATCTTTATATTTTTCTTCGATTGCTTTCATTGAAGTGTAACTATTAACAATCATTTGTTCAGAACTGTTTTTTGGTTTTCGTCCTTCTCTAAGCATTTTTTTGGCTACTTGCCTAGTTGTGGCTGCCCCCTCTAACTGGGATGACGCAATGGCTTCTTCCATTATTCCCCGTGTTATAAGTTTTTGTTTATTGGATTTGTCTATTCCATCTTTACCAACAAATAATTCTCCGCCTGTACTCATATCCAATTCATGGAAAAACTCCTCAAAGTAATCCAATTTGCTCCATGTGAATGTTTCTTCTTTAATATCATTTATAGGTGTTTTTAAAGATTTGGATTTTCTAAAAAGTTTGATTAAAAACCATAACTCTTCTCTTTTTATACTTTTAGGAATTGGCTCTTTGTATTTAAATTCATCCCAATAAATGTAATCCGTATTTAAAAATTTTTTTATAAAATCAAAAATCTTTCCAGTATCTTCCTTATAAAGCATTTGAAGTACTTGATCTGGTTTTACATCATCTAAAGATGGCTTTTTTAAAGTGTATTTCATATATTTAGTATAGGTCTAGTTATACCTATTTTATACCTATTTTATACCTTTTTTGAGTAAAAGAGAGTATTTTGCTAGGATGAAATGGGATTTAGACAAGGAGGTATTCCATGCTTCGTCACATCCGTGAGTTCATCTGGACGTGCAAGGTGATGTGGGGCCTCAAGGACCCACATCAGAAGACCATCAAGCAGCAACTTCGCGCGTCTGGTCGGCCTGGTGCTGGCATCTTCGCCGCTCTGCTTACCTTTGTGAGCTTCCTGCTCGTGAAGCAGCCGCTCCCGTGGTTGCCTATGTTGGTCACCATGTTCGCATACGACCGGCTCACGCGGAACATCATGACCTCCAACGACATTCAGGACGCTGCGCACGACGCGAAGAAGGGAAAGCGTCTTGCGCTCGATCATCCGAGAGCGATTCGGAAGTACTGGCGACGACAAGCTAGGTTCATCCTCGTGTTGATCGCATTCATCGGCGTACTCGGAAATCCGTTCCTGGCGATGTTCATGACAGGTGTCTGGTTACTGGGCCTTGGATATTCCTTTAAACCGAAGTGGTATCCCTGGAACAACCTGACAGTCGCGTTTTGTTCTGGATCACCTGCATTCGCGGGTACAATCTACCACGGCGGACAGGGAGCTCTCGCTGCGTGGTTTGTCTTCGCGATTTTCGCATCGATCATGTGGGTTCGCGAGGTCTACAAGGACATCGAGGACAAGGACGTCGATCCGGGCTACAAGCAGACGATGGTGACAACGTCAGGTCAAGGCGGAACACTCAGTCGCCTCATCGCGCTGATTTATCTGCCTTCCATCTTCATCCTGTTATACAGTATGGTTATTGTTCATAATCGGATTCTGATCTGGACGACGGCCTTCCTGTTTGCGGCGATCGCCTTCGTGCAGTCGAAGATGTTCCTCAACAAGAACTGGGATCGTCTCGCGACGAAGTCGAAGAAGTACATGGATGTGGTCATTCACATCATTCTCTTCGTTCTCATCGTCCAGAATCTCTGACGATGCAAGAAGCATGACACGGGCAGGCATCTCCCTCATGACGCACACGCCGCCGGTCGTGAAAAACTGGCATTCTCCAAACGATGAAAAACGATTTTTGTTGTGTGGAAAATCCTCATTCTGTGGATAACAATCCTGAAATTTTTTTCTGAAAAATATTCTTTGCTTTGTTGAGAGAAAAAGGAAATTGAGGCGGGGATTTGGTCAGATGATTTCACATGTGTTATACTGAAGTTCCTACCGATAAAATACTATATATTGTGTTGTGACAACTGTTCAAGCACAACATATAGTATTTACTCGGCATACGCTCCCTTGTCGGTTTTCCCACTTGGAGGCACAAAAGACATGCATTCGTTCCTTTCGCTCTATTGTCATGCCCACCTCTCGATAAGCACCCTGACAATGGATGCGGAGACTCTCGTATTGTCTCCCAATAACGCCGTGAGTTCTCACCATACGGAACGCACCGCGTGCTTTTTATCCCCTTTTTAATCTTTTATTCTATGAGCCCTGTCGATTCACGATTTATCGAAGGCCTTCACCTGGGTCAGGATGAAGCAACGCAGTTTGCATACAACGAACAAACAGGTTTGAAATTCAGACGACGGTTTAGCGAAGAAGGAAAGAGCCCGTTTGATATGGTGGAGTACGAAATGCGTAGCTCTGTTATTCGTGAACCAGATGGTACAGTCGTGTTTGAACTCAAAGATATTGAAATTCCAAAACAATGGTCTCAGGTTGCGACAGACATCATTGCACAAAAATATTTCCGAAAAGCGGGTGTCCCGCAATACAATACAGATGGAACACCAAAACTAAACGCTGACGGCTCTCCCATGCTCGGAGCCGAGACCAGTGTAAAGCAGACGGTCCATCGTCTTGTGGGCACCTGGCGTTTTTGGGGAGAAAAGTACGGATATTTTGCAACAAAAAAAGATGCGAACGTATTTTATGATGAACTTGTCGTGATGCTCCTTCGTCAGATGGCAGCACCAAACTCACCACAATGGTTCAACACGGGACTCAATTGGGCACACGGGATCAATGGTCCTTCACAAGGACATCATTATGTAGATCCAGATACGGGTATCATGACGCGATCTACGGATTCGTATACACATCCACAACCACACGCATGTTTTATCCAATCTGTGAGTGACGACCTCGTGAATGAAGGTGGTATCATGGATCTCTGGGTACGTGAAGCACGACTTTTCAAATATGGTTCTGGAACGGGAAGTAATTTTTCTACGCTTCGTGGAAGAGGGGAACCTCTCTCTGGTGGAGGACGCAGTAGTGGACTCATGAGCTGGCTCAAGATCGGTGACCGTGCAGCCGGTGCTATCAAATCTGGTGGCACGACTCGTCGTGCAGCAAAGATGGTCATCCTTGATCTGGACCATCCAGATGTCCGTACATTTATCAATTGGAAAGTAGAAGAAGAAAAGAAGGTCGCTGCACTCATCGCAGGAGGATATTCGTCCGACTACGAAGGAGAAGCATACGAGACCGTGTCTGGACAAAATTCAAACAACTCTGTGCGCGTGCCAAACAAGTTCATGGATCTCGTCCAACGTGGTGGCAACTGGGAAATGAAATGGCGAACAGATGGTACGGTGTGTGAAACGATAGAAGCCAAAAAACTCTGGGACGAAATTGCATTTGCTGCATGGGCATGTGCAGATCCTGGGCTCCAGTACGATGACAATATCAATGAATGGCATACCTGCCCACAATCTGGAAAAATTCGTGGATCAAATCCATGTAGTGAATACATGTTCCTCGACAATACGGCCTGCAATCTTGCATCACTCAATCTTGCGCACTTCTTTGATACAAAAACAACAACGTTTGACGTAGACGGATTCAAACATGGTGCACGTCTCTGGACCACGGTTCTGGAAATTAGCGTGCTCATGGCGCAATATCCGAGTAAAGAAATCGCACAGGGTTCATACGATTATCGTACGCTTGGTCTTGGATACGCAAATATCGGTTCTGTCCTCATGACTGCTGGTATCCCATACGAATCAGAAGAAGCGTACGCATTTACAGGGAGTGTCACCGCGCTCATGACGGCAGAAAGTTATAAAACGAGTGCAGAGATGGCACGCATTCATGGACCATTCCCAAAATATCATCTTAATAAAGACGACATGCTCCGCGTCATGCGCAATCATCGTCGCGCAGCATTCAATGCGCCAGAAAGTGAATATGAAAAATTGCACGTCAAACCACAAGGTGTGAATCCACAATATGCACCAGCATATATTATTGCAGCCGCGCGTCAGAGCTGGAATGAGGCAGTAGAATTGGGAGAACAATACGGATACCGCAATGCACAGACCACACTCCTCGCACCTACCGGAACGATCGGACTCCTCATGGATTGTGCAACCACTGGGGTTGAACCAGACTTCGCACTCGTGAAATTCAAAAAACTTGCTGGTGGTGGATACTTCAAAATTGCAAACGAAGCTGTCCCTTCTGCACTCGAACATCTTGGGTACACAGAAGCGCAAACACAAGATATTATCGACTACATGCGCGGTTCTGCAGACGTGACGAACGCGCCACACATCAATGCAGAGTCGCTCAAAGCAAAAGGATTCACTGATGCAGATTTAGTCAGTGTCAGCAAAGCACTCGAAAGTGCATTTGAAATGCAATTTGCATTCAACGTCTGGACACTTGGTGAAGACTGTATGAAACGTGCAGGATTTTCTCCAGAAGAATATAATGATCCGAAGTTTAACATGCTCAAGGGCCTCGGTTTCTCTTCACAAGAAATTGCAGAGGCAAATGAGTTTGTCTGTGGCACGATGACTATAGAAGGCGCACCACATCTGAAAGAATCGGATTACAAAGTATTTGATTGTGCAAACAAGTGTGGAAAGAAAGGACAGCGATACATTCACTGGAAAGGACACCTTCGCCAAATGGCAGCAGCCCAACCATTCCTCTCTGGTGCAATCAGCAAGACGATCAACATGCCAAACGAGGCAACGGTTGATGATGTAAAGCAAGCATACTGGGATTCCTGGCAACTCGCTCTGAAGGCTGTAGCAATCTATCGTGATGGATGCAAACTCAGTCAACCATTGTCCACGTCGACAAAAGAAAGTGATGAGGACAAAAAAGAACGAGAAGATGAAGAAGCTGAGGCCGCTGCAGCAGAAAAGAAAACGGTATCAGCAACAGTCACAACAACATCAATAGAAGAACACGTAGAAGCGTCAACTATTGCGCAAGCAATCGAACAAGCATCAGCTCTCCTAAATCAGCACGTCCCTGATAGCCATGTGATGCCGACGTATGCGAGTGATGGATCTATCAGCGAGCACCGCATCTATCTCCATGGAGAAAAAAGAAAATTGCCAGCAAAACGAAGTGGTATCACCATTTCGAGTAAGATTGGTGGCACAAAATTGTGGCTTCGTACAGGAGAATATCCAGATGGACGACTCGCAGAAATCTTTATCGACGTGTACAAAGAAGGTACTGTCGTAAAGAGCATGATGAACATGTTTGCCGTGTCTATCTCTATGGCATTGCAGTACGGTGTCCCACTCGAGAAGCTCGTGGACAAGTTCACTTTCACACGATTTGAACCATCTGGCATGACCGATCATCCAAATGTGAAAGTCTGTACCTCTGTGATTGACTTTGTCTTCCGTATCCTTGGTATGGAATATCTCGGACGCACAGACTTCGTTCAGGTCCCACCAAAAGGAATTCAAAAAAAGAAATTTGAACAGATGGCAAAAGTTGCAGAGACGTCGATACATCAAACAACAATTGAAATCGAAAAAGTATCTGCGCCAGAAGTGCCCTCTGTAGGACAAACAACATTGCCATCGCTCGAAGATGTAGATGAGCTAAAAGCAGCGCTCTCTGAATCAGATAAGATGCTTGGCGAGATGATGGGAGATGCGCCGGCATGTCCGACGTGTGGACACATCACGGTTCGCAATGGTAGTTGTTACAAGTGTTTGAACTGTGGGGATTCACTCGGATGCTCATAACACGCGAATCACGTAGCACGTAACATATAACAAAAAACCGCTAGCAATGTCTGGCGGCTTTTTTTGTAGGAAAGATTAAAAGATTACGTTTGGCTAATGCCAAACAAGATTAGAAGATTGTATTCTTATGTTAACGTAGCTGAAATAAAAGCTTCTCATCTTTCGTTGCATGTGCTTTAATCTCTCCTGGGTCTAATTCCCCGCCCCTCTGGGGCGTGATACAATAGATCCATGAGTAAGTATATACACAAA
>PFLZ01000043.1 GCA_002784795.1 Candidatus Magasanikbacteria bacterium CG_4_10_14_0_8_um_filter_42_12 | reverse complement strand
CCGTTCTTGTATTTGTAGGAGGTGTTCGCATGTTATGAGATGCATATTAGTAGATCTAGGTAAGTACTGACGAATAAGTTTATTCATATTTTCCACACCACCTTTTTGCCAAGAGGCGAAAGGGTCACAGAAGTAGGTTTGTATTTCAAACAAGTGTTGGATATGTGTATGTCCAGCACCTTCCGTACCATTGTCGAAGGTAACAGACTGAAAGAGAGTTGTTGGGACAGATTCAGCGGTCTTGATGAGTGCGTTCGTCGTTTCTTCGGCAGATTTGTTTGCAAGTTTGTGTATACGAACAAGTTGAGACTTTCGTTCGTATTGGACGGAGAGATATGGATTCTTTCTCCCACGTTGGAATTCAACGGTGTCAGATTCCCAATCGCCATACCGTGTTTTTTCATTGATCATGTGTGGACGTTCGTGAATAGAAATTCTGCTAGGTATAGTCATATTCCCGCTCTTGCGTGCTCCATACTTCTTCCGCTTTGATCTATGTGTCCGTAGGTGTTTGTAGAGATGTTTATACTTCTCAGATTTTTCATATATCCAATAGTAAATACTTTCATGACTGATCAACAATCCTGCCAGCTCTGCTGGCGGAGACTCTTTGAGTCTCCCTGCAATCTGCTCCGGCGACCAGTCTTCTCGAAGCCGAGACTCAACATATTTCTTCAACTCAGGGTACGTATCTAGTTTGCCTGCACGTTGTCTCTGTTTCCCTTTTTCATACATCCGTTGTGCCACGTCAGATCTATACTTCTTTCTTTCTCCATCCGCATATCTGTGAATTTCTTTACTGAGAACACTATGGGTTCTTCTCATGATACTGGCTATCCTTCGGAGACTCATCTTCGTTCGTAGCCAATACTGAAGCATCTCTCGTTCATACTGTGTTAGGTCGTTTGACATAGGAACACTGTTTATGGTCAATACGCAATTCTACCATCTTTGTGGTTCCACTAGTTTAGAATCTTTCTTTACACAGTTTAGCTTGACAAAAAGGCTTATTTATGCTATGTTTGCAAGTCTTTTGGCTAAGAAACTGAGAACAGGACATTCGTCCTCCTTTCTGCTCTTTTCCAAACCAAAAACACACACGTTGTCGCCCGGGAAGTCCGGGTGGTGATTTGTGTGTTCCCTTGAGAGGTTTTACCGAATGAACCGATACGACGACGAACCCCGCCAGCGTTCCTTCCTCGTCCGCTTCCTCTTCTGCCTCGTGATCCTCCCGTTCCTCGGGATGGATCTCGGCTGCGCCGACGAGCAGCAGCCCACGATCGACGACTCCTCGCTGACCGAACGCCTCGAGGCGCTCGAGGATCAGGTGGCCGAGCTCGAGGTGCGGGCCGACCTGGTGGAATCGCTCGAGAACCGGGTGCACAGCCTCGAGCTGCAGCACCTGGTCGCAGTGGCCGACCATCAGAAGCTCGAGGCGGAGCTGGAGACGCTCCGGACAAAGGTCAATCCGCTGCTCGGCGAGATCAGCCAGGTCACCTACAAGGTGGAAACCTTGGAGATCCAGAACGATAGCCAGCAGGTGGACATCAACCGTCTACTGGAGTACACCTTCCCGTTGAGGATGGCGTTCACGCTCAAGGGGTTCGACAACAACAACCCCTACGACAACGAGATTCACGTGAACGGTACGCTCAACGCAACGGGACAGGAGATCACCGCACAGAGCATATCAACCCAGGGTCTCTACGCCACCCACGCCAACCTGTCCAACATGGAGGTCGGCTTCTCGGCAACATTCCGTTACGGCATAAACATCGGCCAGGACGGAACGATGCACTTCGGGTATAACGAAATGATGACCCTGGCCGGCTACAAGAACGCCTTTCGGGTGGACCACGATGGCAACGGCAACAGCTGGGTCCGGGTCATGGCCAACCAGGGCCTGATCGGCTCGTACATCAGTGCGGAAGAGCAGCTCTGGGGGAAAAACATCTACATCGACGAGCGCTCGATCCTGAACGGTAACATCGAGAACTCGGCGATGCCTTCGCTCTTCGAATCCTCGTGGCTCGCCCACGCGTCGGAATTTTTCAAGATCTTCCAGAACCCCATCGATGGCAAGTGGTACATCCAAGTCGAAGGGGCTCACTTGGCGACGCTGGACGGATTCCTAGCCACAGGAGGCGAAGATGCCTTCTCGGTCGAAGGAGACGTTTTCATCAACGGCGAGGGCAACACGCCGGTGGATGTCTACATCCACGGCACCGTCAGCGTGAACGGCTCGCTCGACGCGAACTGTTCGTATCCCATCGCGTCGTGCAATGCGCAGCCCTGACCTCTCAACCGCCCCGCGAGGGGCACAACCGGTCGACGCAGCAGTGATCTTCACTGTTGCGTCGACCCTTCAACTGCGATCTCGAACTTCGAGAGTGCTGAGAAGAAACTGTAAAAAAAGCACGTTGTATATCGATGTGCTTTTTTGTTTGCAAAGAAAGACTGCATTTCGCTTCGCTCCATTAAGATTACTTTTTGCTTCGCAAAAAAAGATTAGAAGATTATGCTACATGCTAAGAAGTATATGTATATCATGTATTCCCTTTCATTTTACGAAGTAATCTTCAATCTTTTTCACCATAAGGTGAAAATAATCTTAGCGAAGCGCAATCTTTCTCCGCAAGTCATCCGACACCCACAAGAAGCTTGTTATCGCTTCTTCCAAAATATGATACAATACAATGAACACAGCCTATGGCACGAAAAAAACAACAACCCGAACCAAACTTCGATCCTACACTCTCACGAGGGATCATCGCGATCCTTCTTGTGATTCTCGCACTCATTATTACATTGAGCTTTTTTGGTGGTGCAAGCACGGTAGGCGTGGTACTCAATGAATGGATTCTTGCCTTTCTCTTTGGGGCCATGCGATTTGCCACACCGATTATCCTACTAATTTTTGCGTGGTTCATATTGAAGGACGATCAATACGACTATCGCCCTACACACGGCATTGGCGCTGTTCTCTTTTTCCTCACACTCTCGAGTCTCATGCATATGGGATTTGCAGCAGACGATATGTGGCGAGAAGCACTTGCGGGTGGTGGTGGCGGTGTCTTTGGGATGCTCGCCTGGCCACTCAAAACCTACCTTGGTAGTGTCGGCAGTATTATTCTCCTCATTGGCCTCGCCATGGTCTCACTTATTTTATTATTCAATACAGCCATTCTTCATTTCTTTTCTCTTCACAAAAAAATATTGGCTGGGCTTGGTTTTGTGGGAGACTTTGTAAAACAACAAGTCCATGCTGATGGCGAAGAGGAAGAAGACCCATACATGGATGATGAAGAAGAGACATCCCCACAAACTCGACGATTTTCTGCAAGACATATTGCCGGTGATGAAGATGAGGCGGAATATGAAGAAGAAGAGGATGATGAAGAAGAATATGAGGAGGATGAAGACGCTGAAGAAGAGGAACCTACACAACGCGCACCAAAAACACATGTGGTCCTCGCAGAGGATGAAATCCCTGATTGGGCAAAACATGTCGTCATCAAAGCCCCACCAAAAATTACGTTGCTCAAAACAAGTAAATCAAAACCAACGAGTGGTGATATAAAAGCAAATGAAGCAACCATTCGAGATACACTTGCCGAGTTTAATATAGATGTAGACATGGGCGAAGTACGTGTCGGACCTACCGTCACACAATATTCGCTAAAGCCGTCAAAGGGGGTCAAAATTTCTCGCATCACCGCACTATCAAATGATCTCGCACTCGCACTCGCTGCGCATCCTATTCGTATCGAAGCTCCGATCCCAGGAAAATCGCTTGTTGGTATAGAAGTACCAAATGAAAAAGCAGCAATGGTTACATTCAAAGAACTGCTCGAATCAAAAGAATATGCAGCTCGTCCACATGACATGATGTTTGCACTTGGAAAAGATGTCGGTGGAAAAATCTGGGTGGCGGATTTGCCAAAGATGCCACATCTGCTCGTCGCTGGTGCGACAGGGTCTGGAAAAACCGTGTGCGTCAATACCATCATTATGTCACTGTTGTTTCAGAATACTGCTGAGACACTTCGCTTCATCATGGTCGATCCAAAGCGAGTAGAATTGACTCTCTACAATGGTATTCCACATCTCCTCACACCGGTCATCACCAATTCACAGGACACAGTCAATGCACTCAAGTGGACTATCGCTGAAATGGATCGACGTTTTGAATTGCTTTCAAAAGCTGGCAACCGAGATATCAATACATACAATGAAGCACATCCACAAACAAAAATTCCACATCTGGTATTTGTTATCGACGAGCTCGCAGACCTCATGGCGACAGCAAGTAATGAAGTAGAAGCCGGTATTATTCGTATTGCACAAATGGCACGTGCAGTAGGTATTCATCTGATTGTGGCAACACAGCGACCAAGTGTTGATGTCATTACCGGACTCATGAAAGCAAACATTCCTGGTCGTATTGCCTTTTCTGTTGCGTCCGTGACTGACTCACGAACTATTCTCGACGCAGCAGGAGCAGAAAAGCTTCTTGGCCGTGGCGATATGCTTTTTTCTACTGCGTCACTGAGTAAGCCTGTCCGTATTCAGGGTGCATTCATTACGGAAGAAGAAATGAAAAATGTTGTTTCGTATTTGAAAGGTGGAGCAAAACCAGTGTACGACGAATCTATTATACAGAGACAAAAAAATGGTACCTCGAGTATGTTTGGTGGGCCTGCAGATGATCAAGACCCTTTGTTTGATGAAGCACAAGACGTCATATTGAAAGCGGGCAAAGCGAGTGCATCATTTCTCCAACGTCACCTTCGTGTGGGATACGCCCGTGCGGCACGTATTCTCGACGAACTCGAAGAAGCTGGTATCATCGGCCCTGCGGATGGATCAAAACCTCGTGAACTTCTCGTGACAGAAAAGAAAGTACCGAGTACAATGGATATGGGTCAAGAATTCAACGTATTTGAAGATGATGACGATGTTGTGGAAGAAGAAGATAGTGAAGAGGAAGAAACCGATGAAGATGATGCGGGTGATGATTTTGTAGAATATGAAGAAGAAACCGAAGAAGAGGATGATGAGGAACTACTTGAAGAAGAATTGGAGGATGAAGCTGATAAAAAATTCTTTAAGTAACATTGGTTATTGATATTTGGTTATTGATATTTGGTTATTGCCATGTGACTGCATTTACCCGAAAAAAAATTGAAGATACGAATCGTGTTTGTTTTCGTCTCAAGGAAGCGCGTATTGCTGCGGGTTTTTCTATTGAACAAATGTCTGAAAAAACAAAACTGAGTAAGGCCTACATCAGAGCGCTCGAAACATGCGAATTTCACAATCTCCCAACGGGCACTGTCTACCAAAAGAACTTTATCAAAAGATATCTGTCTGTGCTCAATATCCCATCCACATCATATATCCAACAATTTCTCATAGAAGAAGGGTATGAACAAACAAAGAACGAGCCACAACTCCAAACACATCCATACAAACCAAAATCATTTCTCTCGTTTCATGCATTACCTGCTGTCATGAAATATGTTGGGATTGCCTTTGTCTTAGTCTCTGTCCTCGGCTATCTCGGATGGCAAGTAAATCGTATTTTGGAGCCACCAATGCTCACACTCATCTCTCCCGAAGACGGACACATCACGAGCAATGAACAAATCACTATCCGTGGTCTCTCTGATCCAGAAACAGACATCACCATCAATGGCAAAGGGGTATCCTATACAAAAGAAGGACAATTCGAACAAGCGCTCGACCTCGTAGAAGGAGTGAACACCATAGTGGTCGAAGCAACAAAAAAACATGGGCAAAAAACCACTGAAACACGCTATGTAACCCAAAGAAAAATTCAACAAATTTCTGTGGAAACTACCGGAGATACCCGGAGTTGACCATGAAAGAAAAACCCGGTATTCTACTCATGGATGTACACTGATGTAAAAAAGATTACACAGATATATTCATCCCTCTTCAAACTCTTCAATGAGTTCATCTTACAATATACTTTGTCTCTTGAGGGATAAAGGACACAGAGTAATGCCATCCCCATTATTCCTTGTTCTTTATCCCTTATTTACCCTTTATTTACTCTCAAATTGACGCCTGTCTCGATTTGATGTACTACATGACGGTACAATAATCATGAAATCTTATGTCAAAAACAACCGAAGAAATGCAAGGAAAAATGAAAGCAGCCGAAAGTGCAATCGAACAGATCAAACAAAAGTACGGAGAGAGCGCCATTATGAAGTTTGGAGAAACACCGTCTTCTGATGTAGATGTAGTCTCCACAGGGTCTATTTCACTCGACATTGCCCTCGGCATCGGTGGTGTGCCACGTGGACGTATTATTGAAATTTTTGGCCCAGAAGCGAGTGGAAAGACCACACTCGCTCAACACATCATCGCTGAAGTGCAAAAAGAAGGTGGCATCGCAGCATTCATCGATGCAGAGCATGCACTCGATCCAGAATATGCAAAAAAGATTGGTGTCCAAGTAAAAGACATGCTGATCTCCCAGCCAGATACAGGAGAACAAGCACTTGAAATTCTAGAAACCCTCGTACGATCAAATGCCGTTGACGTCGTCGTGATCGACTCTGTCGCAGCACTCGTACCAAAGGCAGAAATCGAAGGAGAAATGGGAGACTCCCACATGGGACTCCAAGCTCGCCTCATGAGTCAAGCACTCCGAAAGCTAACTGGTATTGTCAGCAAGAGTAAAACAATTGTAATTTTCATCAACCAAACACGTGTAAAAATCGGTGTCTTTTTTGGCAATCCAGAAACCACGACTGGTGGGAATGCATTGAAATTTTATAGTTCTATTCGTGTAGAAGTTCGCCGTAGTGCACAGATAAAACAAGGTGATACGGTGATCGGCAATAGAGTCAAAGCAAAAATTGTAAAAAATAAAGTGGCGGCTCCATTTCGTACCACCGTCTTTGATATCATGTACAACGAAGGGATTTCTGTATCAGGAGACCTGATCGATACAGGTATCGAATACAAAGTGGTGAACAAATCTGGCAACAGTTATAGCTACAAAGAAGAAAAATTTGGTGTTGGGCGTGAAAAAGCAAAAACATATCTCCGCGAAAATCCAAAACTCATGAAGCAAATAGAAAAAGACATCTGGGCAGCAGTAAAGCGTGGAACGGCGCCAGACGAAGAAGAAAAGAAGCCGGGTGTGAAAGTAGATGGAGGAGATGAGTAGACACGGAACATATAACACGTAGCATGTAACAAAAAAACAACTCGATGATGCGAGTTGTTTTTTTGTTTTAT
>PFLZ01000071.1 GCA_002784795.1 Candidatus Magasanikbacteria bacterium CG_4_10_14_0_8_um_filter_42_12 | reverse complement strand
TGCGCCGATGTCGATGAGAGAATTAGATATCTTGTCTGTCAGCCATGAAATAGTGACATACGTAGATCCTGCTTCGACCACGGCTTCTCCGCTGATCACCGGTGTTGGTAAAATCCGAGACAGTTCGCTGATCATCGTGTTTTGTTCGAGCAACGTCGACTCGAGTATTCCCAGGCTCACTTGCGATGACATGCTTCGGATAATATCTGTCGCACGTTGGAGTGAGGCAAGGTAGACGGATTCGGCATCAGCTTCTGACAACGCATCAAGTGACTCATTCGTTTCTCCTGAAGTAAATGTCCCATCATCATTTGTAAGTCCTGTTGTAAACGAACCAATCAGCGGTGCGCTGATATTATAACTTTTGTCTGCCGATGTAAGTTTGTAATAATATGTAGTAAATGGAAAGAGTCTCGATACGGTGACTTGATGATTTGTTTTGAGTGATGCACGTGGTATCTCAATAGCACTATTCACCAAATTATTCTGCGACAGACCATATTCCACAACACCATCAGAATTTTCATTTGCCTGCCATGTAATGGTTGCTGTTTTGTCACCAATATTTATGACCTTATTTCCACTGATCGTCGGCGGAATTTTATCACTATCTGCATTCACAATAATAATACCGCCGCCTCCCCCGCGTGGCGCTGCATCGTAGCCTTGTTGGTAGGAGGTGTCTTCTCTTGTCGTGACTTCTGTCTCGGTGCTCAGTGTCTCTGTGGTGGTGAAGGTTTGGGTTGGAGTAGAGGTTGTCGTGTTCCCGTTGGCATCGGCAGACTTCACGATGTAGTAATAGGGTGTGTTTGCGGTAAGGCCGGTGATGACGACGGTGTGGTTCAGGTTACTTGCCGTGTCGTTCGTGGTTTCTGAGGTAAGGGTATCTGACGTCGTGCCGTAGAGCACTTGGCTGGAGCTGCCTTCATCAGTAGTCCAGGTGATCACAGCTTTGATGTCTGAAACAAGCGTTGTTGTCACGCTGGTGATGGTTGGGGCGGTGATGTCTGTGCTGTCAGTAGTCGTGAACGTGAATTCTGTGGAAGTAGAGGTGTTTTGGTTTGCATCGGTGTTCTTGAGTCTCACGTAGTACGTGGTGCCGAGGGTGAGGGAGCTGAGGGTGTAGGTATGGTTGGTATTGTAGTTATTGTTTTGTTCTGTGGTGCCATAGCTGTCTGTGGTGCCATATTCAAGAGTGGACGATGCAGATTGATCTGTAGTCCAAGAAATAGTCACACCAGTGTCAGAGAGATTGGTGATGTCTGTGTTTGAGTTGAATGTTATGGTTGGGGCAGTAGCATCATTTGTGGTGATGAAGCTATAGTACGTTATTTGTCCATCCACAACATTCTTGTCACTGGCTGCGCCAGACTGGACGTAATAATAGTATTGTGTGTCTGCGGTGAGGTTTGAGACAGTGACTGCATGACTCGTGGTCTCATCCACAGACCCTGTTTGGGTTGGGGAGGAGAAGTTAGTTGTCGTAGAGTAGTAGACATACGATGTTGCTGCTGAGTCTGTTTGCCAGCTAATAGTCGCGCTTTGGTTGGCAACGTCTGTGACAGAGATTTCTGAAATCGTTGGGCCGCTGAGAGTCGTGAATGAGTAGCCGTCCACGCCATCTTTACTCGTCCCAAGGTTCGTACTTGGGTCAGTAGATTTTACTTGGTAGTAGTAGGTCGTGTTTGGCTGAAGATTGGTGAGTACGACGGTGTGTTGGCCAAGTCCTGCTGTCGTGTCGAGCATGGTGGCTATCCCAATACTGTCTGCAGTACTAAAGTCACCACCGGTCACAGTAATATATTCTATTGTAGAATCACTTGGTTCATCGGTGTCCCAGGTGATCGTGGCAGTCTGAGGACCGACTGCACTAGATGCCACGTTTGAGATCGTTGGAGACGTGAAGTCACTCCCACCTTGTCCATCTGGGGCATCGCTGACGACAGAGGAGTAGTCTGAGACATTATCGTCACTATCTTCTGCTGTGATCTTGTAGGAGTAGGTACTGCCTTGTGTGAGACCGGTGTCGAGGTAGTAGTTTACACTTCTATCTGTCTGGGTAGACACGAGACTATACCCGGCTCCGTCGACATCACGATAGATATTGTATTGTTTGAATCCTGGAGTTGGGAGTTCTACTGTTTCCCATGCTACGAATTCTCGCCATTCAGATGTTTCACTATTGGAGATGTCACGGTAGACCGGGTTTTGTGGTGTTTGAGGTGCTGTACTTGTGTAGACGGTACTCGTATTGCCAGTGGCATCACGAAATTGGTAGTAGACAGTATTTGGGTTTGCATTGAATGTCCAGTCAAAGCTCGTCGTGTATGCCATCCAGATGCCACTACTTGCGTTCGTTCCATCTGCGCCAAGGGCGGTTGAGGCATTGGACATGAGGATCTCGAGTCCTGCCATAGTGTCATCACTGCCGACAAGGGTGAGATTGGGGCTGATCCCTGTTCTGGCATCGATAGAAAAGCTTGTTTTTATTGGTTTCTTGGTGTCGAGGGCAAATGTTGCTGACAGACCACTGCCAATGTTATTTGCGGCTTCGCTATCGTTTGCTTTCACACGGATTTGGCCGGTGCTACTGTTGAGATACTGCTCATCAAAGTCTATGTCTGGGTACCATGTGAGAGAATATGCGGTAAATGTACTTTCGTTTACTGCTTTTGTTGATGTTGCGTCTGCACTCAGTGTACTTGCTTCTATCCAGGTAGACCCGTTCCAGTATTCTATAGTGGGCAACACTGTTCCAGGGGTGCCACCGCTCAGGGTATCTGTATCTCGTACTTCGTACGAGATACTCACTGTGCCGTCACTATTCTGTACAGCGGTCACGGTTTGCACTTCAGGGGTGGCGTTGACGACGTAGGTCATGGTGACACCCGAAAGAATTGGGGTGGCAGCACCGGCACTTGTGAGGAATGCTTGGTATTGGATCCATTGATCATTTGTACCGTCGCCGATGTCGATGCCACTTATATCTGTGCTTCCATCGCTCGCGGTAAAATATGTACTACTTGTTCCATCGGTTCCCATCCAGTCTGTCCATGAAGCTCCATCGGCAGATGTTCTAAGTTGGAATTTGATCACTTCGTCTGTCGACGTGGTCCCTGTCCACGACACTCCAGCCAGCACGTTGGCAGCATCATAGCTGTCATATGGGCTGGAGATTACTTCGCCAGATGTGTATGTATTGAAGTTCACCGTGATGTCATCGAGGGTTGGGGTTTTTGTGATGTCGCTCGTTGAGAGGTTTGCGCGGTATTGGATGTATCTATGAGTGCCGAGGGCTGAGATATCTCCACCACTAGCGACACCCGTGGTCCAGCTCGTCCAACTCCCGTCACCGGTGTCTGTGCTATCTCCGGCGCGGACGTCGAGGGTGACTGTTTGGGAGTTTAGTGTGGTGGTGTAGTCCATCGTTGTGTACCCTGCGTGGGATCCGTTGTCGATGACTGCTGAGGTGTAGGTACCGGGGGTGTCATAGGTGAGGGTGGCGGAGACGTATTTGTACATTTTACCCGTAGAATATGCGGCATAATATATTGCATGATTTTCTGGATCTTGCTCTATATGATAGGGATAGATATTAGGCATATCCACCAACTGTGTCCAGGTAGATGATGCAACATCAAATATATGAAAATTGGTATAACTTCCTCCCTTGATTGCATATATATAGTTGTTATCTTCATCCGAAGCAAAAAGGATAGGTGAATAAGAAGTTGTCCCCGCAGGATGACCTGACAATTGAGCCCATTGATTCAAGCTGATATTGTATTGATACAAGGTATTGTAATTGTAGTAATAAAAATTTTCAAAATTCTTATCATGTATAAGACCAACAGCACCACTTAAACTGGGGAGGGTGCTCGTAATAGTAGTCCATGTTGCACCATCATATGTATGAATGCCACCAGAAAAAAGATAAAATTCTGTTCCATCACTATTCCTTCCTCCCCTACTAAAGGAACCTCCTGGCGCACCAGAAAATGTCCAAAGATCTGTTTCAATATCATATTGAATTTTGGCTCCATTATTTGAATAATAGGCAAATATTGTTCCTGCCCCAACTTCAGGAGAAATATACATCGCCCAACCTGCGTGTGCACCATATATTGAATTATGCAATGTACCCCATGTATCAGTAGCGAGATCATAAGAATAAAAAGCATAACTTGTACCAGGGTCATTTTGAGCTAAAAAATAAACTTTACCATTAACAGTATCTTTTGTTCCAGGCATATAAAAACTATCCCCACTATTTAATGTTTGACTGGACATGGTATCCCAAGAGTTACCAGAAACATCATATCTGTACACGCTTCCAGTGTCTCCAATATAGAACATATAATTTCCGTATTTCACACCTACATATTGATTTGATCCCAAATCAACAGGTGGATCAGTGATAACCGTAGATGTAGAAGATCCACCATCAGGCTGAATCCAATCATAAATTTCATCCGCCGTACTCGTAAGCACTACACTCGCGCTATCTCCACTCCCACTCACTTCCACACTACTCGTCGTAGCTCCACCAAAATCCGTGTCACTTGTTTTTGTAAATGAATCTGTAACAGCACTCAGTCGTACATCTGATCCAGCAGAAATAGTACTCGACGCACTATAATAATACGTCCATCCCGTAGCGTCACCAGGGTGAAGACCGGTCGCTGTCGTAGACGCACTCCCACTCCAGGAGGACTGGGTGAAGGTGTAGGTCGCGGCATATGCAGGAGCTGCATGTTTGTAAAATACGGTAACACCAAACTGGACAATGAAAAAAAGAAACACCAGTTGCGACAGCATGGCGATACGAAGGGGACGGAATTCTTTATTGATGGTTATTGTTTTGAGATTGGTCCAGACGTTTACGTCTCCTTTCATGTATGATGGAACGAGTAATCTGAAAAACCAAATGGGAAACAAAAAAAAGTTCTTTACATAGTGTAAGATGATCTGATTCCTCATGTGGGCTAGTCGCTTTTTATCCTTATATGCTGGACTACTTTCTTTGAGTGTTTTATACGAACTAAAAAAGCCATGCCATATCCAATAGCTGTCTGTTGTTGCATGCGTTTTCTGGGGCGGGGCAGTTGCGGTTTGTTTGCGGTGAAACATAACACTGTTGATAGTGCTTGCAATGTAGGTTCAGTATATCATTTTTTTCACGTAACACATAGCACGTAACACGTAACAATCGTGGATAGAAAAAAATCAAGTACTAAAGCATCAGTGTTCCCTGAAAAACTAAAAAACTATTCTACTCTGCGAGTGGAGTGACAAGCGTCAGCTTGTTACATAGCAAGGGTATCGCCGCTAAGAAACAAGCTGACGCTTGTCACTCCGTACAAATAATCTAATCAACCAATAAACGAATAAACAAAATTAGTTGCAAAAAATTCAACTTCGTGTGATACTATTTTTACAGGGAGGCACGTTGCCTCTTTTTGCATACACCCGTAACAAGGAGAGAGCCATGCTTCGCCACCAGAAGCACAGCACGCCCGCCATCAAGACCAGCATCGGCGGACGCATGACGAAGTGTCGGTTCCTCCGACGCCCCATTCCTCCGGACTAGTCCCGGAGCAACTCGCGGCGAGATGCCGCGTTGACGCCCTCGCGTTGAGCTAGCCTCCGCTGAGGCATGCGTCGCCCACCAAGGTCCGGATGCGAATACATTGTGGCTCACTCAACATGAGCGCATTGTACTCCGTCCGGGCCCTGGTACAGTATAGTCGTAATTTGTAAATAGTAATGACGAACTACAATATATCCTATAAAGCAAAAAACCGGCAACTTGCCGGTTTTTGTTTTATTGTTTTCTAGATTTATTGTTTTCTTGCTTTCTTGTTTACTTTGCAGTAAATCCGAGGAGTCCTGCTATACGTGCCTGCTTGATTGCCTTAGCAACCTTACGTTGGTATTTTGCAGAGAGACCTGTCTTTCGTCGAGGTTTGATCTTCATGTTTGAAGAAAGAAATCGGCGAAGTGTTTCGATATCTTTGTAATCAACATCTTCGATATCGTACGCCTTGAAAAAACAGTATCGTTTTTCCTGCTTCTTTGGCGTGTTATTTCGCTGTTGTTTTCTTTGTTGTGCCATAATACATTTAGAATGGGATGTCTTCTACTTTTATCTCATCGTCACCAGAACTATCATCCACAGGAGGCATACTGTCATCGTTACTTCCTGCTGGAGCACTTCCTGTACCACGTGGGCCATCGAGCATGATCAGATTGTCAGCAACGAGCTCAGTGCGATATTTCTTCACACCGTCAGTTCCTACCCAGTCACGTGTTTGAATTCGTCCTTCGACGTACACACGACGTCCTTTACTGAGGTATTGTCCTGCAATATCTGCAAGTTTTCCCCAAAGGACACAATTGTGGAATTCAGATTGTTCCTGCTTTTGACCAGACTGGTCATTCCACACACGATTGGTTGCGACACTGAGTGTAGCGACGGTTTTGCCACTCGTGGTAGAGCGGAGTTCGGGGTCTCGGGTGAGTCGCCCGAGGATGGTTGCGCGATTGAGATCCATAGAGACGTGGATTAAGAGAATAGTGTCTTTATATTACACTTGCTTGAGATCTTCTTCAAGCAGCTGATCCAATTTTTTGTCGATATCTTCCATAGCAACGGATGTTGCTTCTTCTGCGACAGGTTCGATTTTTTCTGCCGGTGTTTCTGAGACACGTGGAGCCTCGGTTGATACGTCTTCTGCTTTTTCCTTTGTCGCACTTGTTGGCATTTCCTTTGCAGTTTGCTTTGGTGCTTGCTTTTTTTCTTCCATCACCGGCTCTGCACTTTTTGCTTCGCCTCCAAATCGCTCAAAGACGCTTGCAAGTGTTTTCATAGGACCTTCCTCTGTTCGTCCAAGTTTTTTTTGTGTTTCTGCACGCATCTTTGGATCAAATGTGGTAATAATCGCACGCAAGATATCTCGGAGTAAAGACAATTCTTGTTGCATCTCTTGTATTTTTGAGCCATCTTCTGCGGTGAAATGCACGATATGAAAATAGCCATATCGAATATGCTTGATTGGGT
>PFLZ01000138.1 GCA_002784795.1 Candidatus Magasanikbacteria bacterium CG_4_10_14_0_8_um_filter_42_12 | reverse complement strand
GTATACAGAACTCCATAGCAGTCACCAATTACGGTTGTTATAGAGAACTGATACCCCGCCCCTCTGGGGCGGGGAGCTTCATTAGCTTCATTAGCTTCATTTTTTGTCTTTTGGAATCACGCTCGCGTATTTTGCTTTGCGGAGTGTCCCATCAAACCGTGTTCTCATTTTGGTCGTGAATTGGACGATTCCGTCTACGAGCGTGTAGAGAGTGTCATCTTTTCCACGGCGGACATTTTTGCCAGGATGAATCTTTGTACCACGCTGTCTGGTGATGATTTGCCCAGTTTTGGCAAATTGACCATGTGTGAGCTTTACGCCCAGGTACTGAGGATTGGAATCTCGTCCAAGCCTGGTAGATCCACCGGCTTTTTTATGAGCCATAGGTTTGGAAACAAGAGAATATCTTGTTTCGGATCTTTCTTATCACTATATGCTACGTGACTGCGTAGTCAGGGATAGTGCGCTGCCCGAGTTCTGCCTCCTTGCACAGAGACTCGTCGCTGACCATGTCGGTATATAAGAGTGGGGCCATTATAGGGGAGTGTCACAAAATTGTCAAGAGGGGAGAATCACGCTATACTACGTGTATTATTTTTTCATCCAGTCTCGATTTGATCGGGATCAGGATCTGTATCATTTCAGACGTACTCAATAAGAAAGATTCTGAAACAAGTTCAGAATGACATATGTATGCTATGCGAATATATCCACTCAAATTATATATAAAAAAGAAGCAAAATATCATACTGCTGGGCAGTTCATTGTTGTTGAATATTGCCTCATGGGTATGGCTCCTAGTGAATATCCGTCCGAGCGTCGGGCAGGTTTTTTTACATTATAATATTTTGTTTGGTGTCGATCTTGTTGGGTCCTGGTATAGCGTGCTGTCACTGCCGATTGCTGGCTTCTTTATTATTCTACTCAATGCTGTGCTTGGTTGGTTTTTGTATAAGCAGGATCACTTCGCTGCATATCTGCTCAATGCTATTGCTGTCCTTGTAAATATTTTTCTTCTTGTCAGTTCGGCGCTCCTTGTATTTTTGAATGTGTAGTCCACTATGAAAGCCCAAAAAGCAGTAGCGGATTATACCTTTTTAGTGGCAATTCTGATCCTCCTATTTTTTGGATTATTGGTGCTGACTTCTGCAAGTTCTGTGATAGGTTTGCAAAAATTTGGTGATAGTTATTTTTTTGTAAAGCGTCAGCTCCTGTATGGCGTCCTTCCAGGTATCATCGCCATGTATATCTTTGCAAAGATTGACTATCATCTATGGAAGCGCGCAGCAATGTTGATTTTTGTGCTGATGATTGGTGCATTACTTTTGCCATTTTTGCCAGGTATTGGTTCAACCCTTGGGACAGCAGCGCATAGTTGGATTATTCTGGGAAATATTTCTTTGCAACCAGCAGAATTTGCGAAACTTGGGAGTATTATTTTTCTAGCGGCATATCTGAGTCACCAAGGGGAGCATATTGGAAAACTCAAGCAAGGATTTTTGGTCACGCTTGGTCTCGGCATGATTCCTATCGTACTTGTTATTTTGCAGCCAGATATTGGAACCGTGTCTATTTTGTTTGCAATTTTGTATGCCATGCTTTTTTTTGGAAGGGCAAAGTATACCCATCTTGCCATGCTTGCTATGGCTGGAATTATTCTTTTTCTCATTATGATCTGGGCTGCGCCATATAGAGCTGCTCGATTTACGACGTTTCTGCATCCAGAGCTTGACCCATTGGGACAAGGATATCATATCAATCAGGCCTTTCTTGCCATTGGGTCTGGAGGTACGTTTGGTCTCGGGCTCGGCCATTCTCGTCAAAAGTTTGCCTATCTGCCGGAAGTCCATGCGGACAGTATTTTTGCCGTGATGGCAGAGGAACTTGGGTTTATTGTTGCCACAGGTTTTTTGATGTTACTGGTATATATTGTCATTCGTGGATTTCAAATTGCAAAGCATGCGCCTGATACCTTTGGGCAGCTTCTCGTTGCTGGTATTATTTCATGGTTTATTATTCAGTCCTTTCTCAATATTGGTGCGATGCTTGGTCTTTTGCCACTTACCGGTGTGCCATTGCCCTTTGTGAGTCATGGAGGGACGGCACTTATGGTAGCCCTCGCAGGAGTGGGGATTATTGTCAATGTGAGCAAGCAACGTGTATAGTGAATATATATGAAAGAAGACAAACGATTTCGCATTCATGTCGCAGTATATCTCATTTTAGAAAAGGATGAGAAATTGTGGTTGATCAGGCGATACAATACCAACTACATGAATGGATACTATACGACCATTGCAGGACATCTCGATGGGAATGAGTCGGCTACAGATGCAGTAATTCGCGAGGCAAAGGAAGAAGCGGGGATTGATGTAGCGAGAAAAGATGTGTTTGAAGCGTACATCGCTCATCGCCATAATCCTGATAGAGAATATATTGATATGTATTTTGTGGCATCACAGTGGGATGGTGAGCCTGCAAATATGGAACCTAATAAGGCAGATGAGATTGGTTGGTTTGATAAACATAATTTGCCAGAAAATATGGTCCCAGAAATTCGTTTTGCTATTCAAGAAATTGTAGAAGGAAAGCACTATGGTGAATATGGGTGGGACAAATTATAGTATCCGTACATCAGCATTATCCGTTATCTGTAAGCTATTATGAAAGTATTATTTTCAGGAGGAGGAACACTTGGACCCGTGACGCCACTGCTCGCGATGTGGGACGTGATCCATGATGCACATCCAGAGGCAACAGCTCTCTGGGTAGGCACAAAGCAAGGTCCAGAAAAAGAGTTAGTAGAGAAAAAAAATATGCTCTTTTTTACCATCCCAAGTGGAAAACTTCGGCGGTATCTTTCACCGCTCAATATTATTGATGCCTTCAAAGTCATGGGAGCTTTTTTTTCTGCGTTGAATTTGCTTATTAGTGAACGACCGGATGTGTGTATTTCTGCTGGCGGATTTACCTCTGTCCCTGTGCATTGGGCTGCATGGTGGCTCGGCATACCGACATGGATTCATCAACAGGATGTGGTCGTGGGACTCTCAAATAAGCTCATGGCACGCAGTGCAAAACAAATCACCACAGCGCTCGAAGCATCTGCTAGATTATTTCCTCAAAAAAAAACAGTCTGGCTTGGTAATCCTATTCGCAAAGAAATTCTTTCTGGCTCAAAAGAAACTGCCGTGAAACAATTTCATCTCGATCCATTATTGCCACTGATCTTTGTCACCGGTGGCGGGACGGGGTCACAGAGAGTCAATCAGCTCGTTGTCGAAGCCGTACAGCATTTGAAAGGTTTTGCACAAGTGATTCATCTGACCGGAAAAGATCGTCCACAAGAATTGGCTCAGCGAGCAGAAAAACATGTTGCGTATTATCACATTTTTCCTTTTTTTACTGACGAAATGAAAGACGTGTATGCTGCTGCGGATATTATCATTTCTCGTGGTGGATTTGGGACGATTACAGAGATTGCCGCACTCGGAAAACCTGCTATCTTGATCCCAAAGCCTGGGCATCAGGAACACAATGTTGACTATCTAGCAAAAGCAAACGCAGCTATCATTGTAAATGAAACTACTGCAGACGGAAACTTTTTGGCAAAAAAAATTCGAGAACTGCTCGAGTCTCCACTTCAACAAAAGGAACTCAGTGCACAGATACAGGCACTCTTGCCTAGGGCCGATGAGAAAAACATTCTGGACGTATTCGAAAGGATTGCTTCTCCGAAGTCATAAGGGGGATAACATCTTTGACAGGAGTTCCGAATAGGGTTAAGGTACATATATGGCAGGTGGCCCCCTCGACGACAAAAGAACCTCATTCCTCTTTGCTTCCAAGCAGCCTGATGACGACGATGATGATAAGAAAAAAAAGGAAGAAACAAAGAGACTTTTTCAATTGGGGAAGAGAATTGGTCAAAAAGATAAAAAAGATCAAGAACGAAGAGATGCCACGAAGTAATATCCGCAAGTAATTCCAAAAGACGCCTCTTGACAGAGACGTCTTTTTTTGATATGTTTCTACGTTCTACTGAGGTAGCGCCATGGTGGCGTTGCACAGTGAGCGGTTCGAAATTTGGAGATATCTATGAGCTCGAGGTCCAAAAAGATGGCGTGGAAGCATGTCAAGGCTGCTCTCGAGGAAAAAATGATCCAGCCATGCACAGTAAGCCTGGCGACTCTCGTGGATGGCAAAAAGGAGCGCTCGCTTCGTTTGACCATCGATGGTGGAACGGAGCCTGTAGCCATTCCGCTTGATCGCTATCTTGACCACCGTGGTGTTGCCATTGCTGTACTCTCGATCGTGCAGTGCCGGCAGGTGCACTACAGCAAGCGAGGGACCGTGGTCAAGGTCTTCACGTTGGTCGAACAAGCAAGAAACTGAGGGCGCCTCAACCCCTCAAGCGTAGCGCCGACACTCCCGTCGGCGCTACGTCTCTTCTCTCATTGATTACACAGATTGTTAAAAAGATTACGCAGAATTTGAGACAACGTATTGCGTTGTTTTTTTATTTGTCATCATCCAAAAGCAATGTTCGAGGCTGGAACCCTTTTTGGTAAAAGTCGTGAACAAAACTTTCAAGAAAGTCATCCATGACTTTCTTTGTTATTGGGTCCTGTATGAGTGCTGTTTTTTCTACGATATATTTTTGGATAAATCCTGGTCGTGAGTCTTCTATGCCGTAGTGAAATTTGCTGTCGTAGTTGTGATGTTCAAAGAAAAATTGATGATCGATCTGGTCAATAATCTTTGCAACAATTTTTTCGTCTGTATGACCTTTTTCTCCTTCTTCATATATTGAGAGAAAATCTTTTTTTTCTGTCTCATTCATAAATTCTGACAGGAGCTGAATTGCTCTATCGCCGATTTTGTCTTTGTGTACTTTGAGATCTGGATATTTTCTACTCAGTGGTGCGGCCACATCGCCACCAAACAGTTCTCCTAGATCATGAAAGAGAAGCATGAGCATGAGTTTGTGTCCATCTATCTTGCCACCAGCTTCTTCTATTCTGTGTGAGACAAAATAGCCGATGACTGCAGCGGTGTACTGATGCTCAGCGAGAGAGGGGAGATCGTGAATATTGATCCCAGCTGCGAGGTAGCCAGTGAGTGGTTGTTCTTTTGTGAGCTGGAGAATGGAGAGCAGTTTTATGAGGTTTCGCATAATAAACAGTAATCAATAAGCAATAAACAAGGTAGTTCAAATTTTCACTAAAACAATTTGTCCCAAAGTGTCAGTGCCGAGAAGATACCAAAGAACAAAAATGAAATAAGCAAAATAATTTTTCTCCACAGTGATGCTTGGATTTCTTTTGGCAATTCTTTGATATTCAGAACATTCACGAGTGCGATATGAACAAACATACAGAATGCATTCAAGACCGCACTAATGATGAGGAGCGTGAGAGGCTCTGTAAACCCAAAGAGAAACACAATAATTCCAAATGCAATCTGTACCCACAAAAATATGTAGTAATACCGAGACATAGGGAGGTTGGTAGTCTTGCCGAGTTTTGTTGCAGCGTAATTTTCTGAAATGATACGACTGGTAGAATCCAGCACGGTAAATTGAGTAGAAAAGAGCATGATGCCCATAATCACTGCAAAAATAGTTCCCATGAGAGGAAACGTTCCTTTCCCAATAGCAATCGCTTCATTGATGACAAATTGAATGCCTTGGGCATTTCCCGCAGTCCCATAGGTAGTGGCATATGAAAGCAAAATAAGGAGTAACACGGTAATAACACCAGTGAGAAAAAATACAAGAAAGTGTTCTTTGTTTACCTGCTTCCACCATCCAGAAAAGCGAGACATGTTTTCTTCTGTTGGGTCAAACGTATATCCTTCGAGATCAATTTGTTGTGTTTGTCCTGAAAACAAACTTTTTACTTTTTCCATGTATGTTCCCATGCCGTAGCCTTTTTCTCTGATATAACTTGACTGTGCCAGATTCAAATTGCCCGCAGCTCCACTAAATGCAAATGCTGCCAGGAAAGAAGCAAGGGGAATTCCCACTGGCAAAAACCAATAGCCGTTTCCTTTCCCGATAAGCCCCTGAAGAAGTTCACCAGCCTGTGATATATCTGCGAGGAAGAATGTAAGAATTACAATAGCAGGCACGCCTATCATGATGATAAACTTTGAAAAGTGTTCGACAGTCGAATAAATATATTTCCCCGTGCTCAGAATAATACCAATCAGTAACAAAAATATAACACCAATGATCGTCACATTGCCACCAAATACATATGAGAACAGTGTTGCAGAAGATGCAATGATGCCAGGCCACCCAAACGAAACAATGGTAGAAAACATCAGCCAAAACGGTACCCACTTCCACCGTCGAGCCAACCCTATAAACACGCTCTCACCTTTGGCAAGGCTATAGCGTTCGATTTCCATATTGATAAAGAACTGGAAGAAAATACCGAGGAATGCTCCCCAGGCAATCCCGAGTCCCCAGTTTGCAGAGAGATATGGCCAAAGGATAATCTCTCCAGAACCGAGTCCTAGACCGAGCAATATAAATGAGGGTCCAAGAAGTTTTTTCAGTGCTGGCGGTGGGGGAATGGGCTGTGATTGGGATT
>PFLZ01000145.1:3169-25518 GCA_002784795.1 Candidatus Magasanikbacteria bacterium CG_4_10_14_0_8_um_filter_42_12 | reverse complement strand
ACATTGTGGCTTTTGTGTATATACTTACTCATGGATCTATTGTATCACGCCCCAGAGGGGCGGGGAATTAGACCCAGGAGAGATTAAAGCTCACTAATTATACCCTATGTCGCATTTGTTTTGAGAATACTACGGCCTATAAAAAATACAGTGTTGTCGACTGTATTTTTTATATTTATTGATTTCCCTCACACACCTGCCATCCATCTGGCACAGCACACGGCGTGGGGTACGCCTGACACTGTCCTTCAACAGATTGCTTTGCATAGGTGATTACCTGTGCGCAGAGTCGCCCTTCCTTCACATCCCACTCATTCAATGGACGATCATCGGTAATACCCGGACTTGTACTACTGACAAAATCTAGCTTCTTGAATAGATTTTCAAACATATCGCTCGTCCCACTGACTTGCAAGGCCTGGCCATTGTAGAAGAGGTCTGCTACCATGATTTCTTTTCCATTGATCATGACTGTACGAACGGTTCCAGAGACACCATCTACTGAAATAGGCTTTGCCGTACTATCTTCTGGTGGCGATACAAGCTGCTCTGCTACAGTCATGTAGGAACCGGTCGTAGGGTCTTCTACCGTGACTCCCCCACGCCATTGCTTGAGATGCCATCTGATAGGATACGACATGTGCAAATCCACAAAATCATCGATCATTACCTCTGTCATTTCTCCTGCGACTTCATCTTCTTTTTGTTGTGTTGCCTTTTCTTCTGCCCGCATACGTATCTCTGCAGGAGAGACTTCTGGAACACTCACAGAAGGGCTCTGTGGCACGATACCACCGCATCCAGCACCTAGACTGATAAGTCCAGCCCCAATAATGCCCAAACTTGCGACAAGACTGACAAACGTTTTATGTGTTTTCTTTCCCGTATTTCCTACAGTTTTTTCTACCGCTGCAATGCGTCGTCTCGTATCCACCACGGTATCAGGATTGAGAGAAATACTATCGATGCCAGCACGGACAAGGAATTCTGCAAATTCTGGATAATCACTTGGCGCTTGTCCACAAATACCCACTTTCTTTTTGTATTTGTGCGCGACGGCAATGACATCTTTGATCAATTTTTTCACTGCTGGATTGTTTTCATCATAGACATGACTCACAAGACTCGAATCTCTATCTACACCGAGTGTCAGCTGTGTCAAATCATTACTCCCAATACTAAATCCATCAAATATCTTTGCAAATTCTTCTGCCAGAATCACATTGCTTGGAATCTCGCACATGACATAGACTTGCAAGTCGTTTTCACCACGCTTGAGCCCAAATGATTCCATGGTTTTCAATACTTTTTCGCCTTCTTCTGGTGTACGACAAAATGGTACCATCACAATGATATTATCAAGTCCCCACTCTTCTCGTGCGCGTTTGATCGCTTTGCATTCGAGGCCAAACGCTTCTTTGTACTCATCAGAATAATATCTACTCGCTCCACGCCACCCAATCATTGGGTTTTGTTCTTCTGGCTCAAATTCTTTCCCTCCAATAAGCGTTCGATATTCGTTTGTTTTGAAATCAGAAAGACGCAAAATAACTGGCTTTGGGTACATCGATGCACCAAGTCTGCCGATGCCTTCGGCAAGACGAGAGACACAGTATTCTGATTTATCTTTGTAGCCGAGCGTCATTTCTCGAATTTTCTTTTTGGCGACCTTGTCTTTTAATGTATTGTATTGCAACAGTGCCTGCGGATGAATACGGATAAAATTTGAAAAAATAAATTCCTGTCGTGCTAGGCCAATACCATCGTTTGGCAAAAATGACAAGGCAAATGCATGGTCAGGATCTCCCACATTCATCATAATACCCGTCTTTGTGTCTGGAATATTATCGAGTTCCGTACGCTTTACTTCAAAAGGAAGAATGCCTTTGTACACAACACCTTCATCGCCTTTTGCACAGCTGACCGTGACTTCTGATCCATTTTTGAGCAATTTTCGAGCTCCCTTTGCGCCTACGATACAAGGAACCCCAAGCTCACGAGAAACAATAGCAGCATGGCTTGTTTTGCCCCCCTGCTCGGTGACAATCGCAGATGCTATACGCATGATAGGTTCCCAGTCTGGATCTGTAATACGGGTAACCAAAATTTCGCCTTTTTTGAAGCTTTTCATTTCTTCACGTTTTTCTATCACACGGACTTTCCCCGCACCGATCTTTTGTCCTACCGCTGTCCCGGTAAGCAAGACTTTTCCTTCTTGCTTGAGTTCATAATTTTCAATAACAGCATGGCTACTCCGTGCTTTTACTGTTTCGGGACGAGCTTGGACGATATACAACTTGCCTGTTTCTCCATCTTTCGCCCACTCAATATCTTGTGGTTTTTTGTAATGTGCTTCAATCTGAGCCCCCCATGTTGCGAGCTGAATGACTTCGTTGTCAGTAATAGCAAATTTGTTTCGTTCTTTTTGTGAGACTCGTGCTTGTTTGACGCCTTTGGTTTTTCCGTAGATGAGTTTTACTTGCTTGCTCCCGAGTGTCCTACTGATCACTGCTTTTTTCCCGCGTTGCAAACCATCTTTGAACACATAAAATTGGTCTGGAACTACTTTTCCCTGCACAACGTATTCTCCGAGACCATAGGCTGACGTAACCAATGACACACCCTGAAATCCAGACTCTGTGTCCATAGTAAACATCACACCGCTCGCACCCGTATCAGAACGGACCATTTCCTGCACAGTGACAGACAAGGCAATACTCAAATGATCAAATCCATGCCCTTCTCGATACGACATGGCTCGATCGGTAAATAGCGAAGCAATACATTTTTTGACGGCATCGAGGACGTCTTGTTCACCACAGACATTCAGATAGGTTTCTTGTTGTCCAGCAAAACTTGCGTCTGGCAAATCTTCTGCTGTGGCACTTGATCGTACGGCAACAGAAAGTTTTTTGTGTCCTGTTTTTTTTGCAAGTTCTTTGTATGCCCGACTCACTTCTGTGCTTATTTCCTTTGGCATCGGTGCACCGAGGAGTAATGCGCGAACAGCTTTTCCTGTTTTTTTCAAATTCTTAATATCATTGACATCCAGATCTTTCAGTGTTGTTTTCAATTTCTTTTTCAGATCTTTATGTGCAAGAAATTCCCAATATGCTTTTGAGGTAACGGCAAAGCCATTTGGGACAGTGACACCTTTTTTGGTGAGCTTTGAATACATTTCTCCGAGAGACGCATTTTTGCCTCCCACGAGAGGAATATCGGTAATACTAATTTCATCAAACCACAAAATACGCCGTTCTTCGCGTGGGACGTTTTTTGGTGTTGTTGTAGTACGTTTTTTCTTTTCCTTCATACAAAGATCATTATTGATCAGTATACCACACATTGCTTTTGTCTTCAAAATGCACTCTATGAGGCATCGTCTTTGCCATACTGAGCAATATCTTGCAATTTTTTTGCCGCATCCTCTGCCAGCGTTCCATCCGGTGCTATTTCTTTGGTAAAATTTTCATCTTGCGGTGTTGTCTGAATATCCACCGGCTTTTCTACTGACATATCCTGTACTGGGGGCGTGGACGTGCTGGATGATGCCGGGTGGAGCGTTTCGTCACGGGCAATTATACCCCCAAGTCCTTGGGTTTTTTCTGAAGACAGATCAATGTCGGGACTTTTTTTCTTTTCATATCCAGGTTTGTCATAGGTAACATAATAGGTACTTGGTCCTACCAGTGCCCCATACCGACCTTTTCTATCTGTCACCAATGTCTGCACAAGTTTATTATATGTTGCATCAAACACACGCACGACAACACGTCCTATCTTTTTTTTGTTTAATATATCACGCACCGTACCGACATTGCCTGTCTTTTTTTGTCGTGTACTGAGTGAATGAAATGCATAAAAGAATCCCAGATGTACAAGAACCAACATTGCAATAAATCTATTTGGTGAGATCAAAAAAGATATAATGCTGACTGACAAACCAATAATACTGACAGCATATTGTATTGCTCCCTTTGTATACAATCGAATCACTTCTTTTGTAAGTACGATTTCATCAATAGGATCGAGCGCAATATTCACATTCAATTCTGTTCGCTTTTCTGTGATGGAGAGCTCCCGTCCAGCCTGATACAGGTTGTCAAACACGATATCTGACGTATGCAGTTTCAAAATAGGACTTTTTTGAAGATACCCAGCCTTTTCTACTTCAAGATGATATGTACCTGGAGGAAGAAGAATAAAATATCTTCCCTGCTGATCTGTCACTTGGGTACGAATAATATTCCCCGTAGCGTTGTCTACCACACGAATCGTTGCGAGATCGATTGGTTGCTTTGTGTACACATTGTAAATAGTTCCCCACTTTTTTTGTCGACGTCTTCGGAGAAGTAAAAACGGTTGAGTAAAGAGATATCGTAGAAACAAAAAGAATTGTGGAAGCTGGAATCCCACAGCAACATTGGCAGTTCCGGCAGCTACGATAGCAGGCGCGACAATAGTTTCATTTGCTTTTTCGACTTGTGGATTGTCTGCCACTTCTTGCACTTTTTTTGCGGCTTTCTTTACTGGCTCTGGAATATTATTTATTACGCGTTCTACTTGGACAGATACGGCTTCTACCACAGCAGCTCGCGTTGAACTCACGAATGTTTGTACTTTTTCTTGTGTTTGTTTTACGTTTGTATTGAATGCCTGTATCGTACTTGTAGATGTTCTTGTTGTTGTCGTAGTTGGTGACGTCCCCGATCCCCCACTTCCTCCTGAACTCGATGCCTCACTTCCACCTGCACTCACGCTTTCTTGACCATTGCTTTCTGTCGATGGTTGTTCTTGCCCTGTTGGTTCTGTTGTTTCAGGTATGGGATTCTCTGTTTGCTCTACAGGGACGTCAGGTTCCGGTTGTGCATAGGTACAACTATTATTACTCGTATTTGCTAGTGCATTATAATTTGTAGCACTACTATCTCGACATCCCAATATCATAGGAATACATGATCCATTATTGGTATTCGCAGCTGCATTGTAGTTGTATGCTGTAGGATCAGTACACCCTGGTACTGCGGTCTGACAAGAACCATCATCTTGCGTCGCATTTGGATTGAAATTGATTGCTGTAGGATCCGTACAACCGACAACAATTACATTTGTAGGAATCGTAAAACTCACCTGTGGTGCTGTCGAAGATTCATTTTCGGCAGTATCAATTGCGGTAAGAGTAACGGTATACTCTCCAGGTGTCGCTACCAATGGAAACGTCAAATCCCACGCACCAGTACCAGCAGCCGCTGTTGTATAGTAATTGCCTATGACACTGGCAAGTTGTATCATGTCACTAAACGGTGTTTCAAACAGATGTTGTCCCGCAAGCACAAACGTTGTTGGTACACTTCTATACATGACACCACTACTTGCTGCACCACCACTGCTATTTGTATATGTTGCTCGAATCGTTGATCCTGGCTCCGCTGTCCCACTAAAATGTGGCTGTCCGACAATTTGTCCATTTACAACGCCGCTACTGGATATTCCGATCGTTGGTGGACTTGGTGCTTGTGTATCCAAAATAATGCTTGTACTTGATGTAAAACTATAGGCGATATCATCTACTGTTTTTTTAAACTTAATGTACACCATTTTGATGCCATCGCCTGCACTGAGTGTGAACGGAAGCGATGCAACAGGAGATTGATAACTCGCACCTGTAAACAAACTGCTCGTTGAAATCATGATCTGATCTGGAAACGTATTGTTGATTGTCAGTGTTACGTTTCTGCTTTTTGTATGAGTTTTTCCGCTATTGATAGAAAAATAAAATGTCGGTGCGGTAGGTGGTGTCCCTGTACATGACTGTGTCTGTGGATTACACGTCGTATCGGGAGGTGTTTCTGTTGGTGGATCGGTGGTGACTGGTGGCGTATAGCCTCCACCTCCCCCACTTGCAGATTGCGTCGTCCCTGATCCTGTCGTTGTTGCAGTGTTGATACTATCGCCATTTCTTGCTACAACTCCAAAATTGTATGATGTCCCAGCAGTGAGACCAGTAAACGTTCTACTCGTACTCGTCGCCCAGGTAGATGAACCTCCATTGGTCGTATTTGCGACGTAATATTCTGTCGTCGTTGGATTGCTATTCGCTCCCCACGACACTGTGAGAGATTGTGTACTATTCGCCGTTACGGTCACAGTCCCGGGGGCATTGGCAAGGGTATACAATGCACTCAATGTGTCATATGTTGAATTTGAATTACTCTTCTGTGCGGCCAGTCGAAATATATACTGCACATTTGGCGACAAACTAGAAATCGTAGCTGTTGTTGCATCTGCGGCAGGGCTACTCGACTGACTCGGAAACGTACTACTGGTGTAACCGATCAAAAAATTATCTTCATCACCACTATTGTCTGTCCAGCTAAAGGCTACACTACTCGTAGATACAGATGTTGTCGCAAAATTTGTTGGGGCGGTTGGTGGTGGATACATCGTTACGGTAAATGTTTCATTCGACTGATCAAGTGAATTTGTTGCGTACGTTTCCCCGAACGTACTTGTTGCACTGGCAATCAGTGTATACACATTATATCCACCATTGAGCGCAGACTGTGTGGAAGATGTCATGATATTGGCAAACAAAAAATCAGTATATGGGGAATACCCTGTAGCCGTAGTAGTGACAACATCTGAATCTTGTCCATTGGCAGACAGAAATGTGACCCCTACACCTCCAAGAGCTGCAGCACTGTTATTTTGTACATATGCTCGAACTGCATACTTTACGTAAATAGATCCTGCTCCGTAGATAAATAACGAAAGATCTTGATGTGACACATTCTGAAATGTATTGTTGAGTGTGGAGGAACTATAGACATCATTCACAAGCGAACTCGTTAACGCCGTACTTGATACAATATTACTTCCACTGGTTCCTTCAAACGCAAGATTATAAAAATTCAACGTTGAGGTCACATTTGAAATAACATTGTTTGTGCTATTCACAAATCGCACACCTGCCATGGCCGTATTTGCTTCTATCAATGTTGCAGGATCTGTATACCCCGCTGTCATGGTAATACTTGCTGAAGAGACATTACTACTCTCATAGGTATAACGTCCATTGCCAGGATTGATAGTAAACGCATTGTCTACCCACGCATCAGGTGTAGGGCAATCTGTGAGCGCATCAAATGCCGTCTGGTCAGCTGCGGTACTTATGGGGACAATCATGGACACTTTTGACCCTAAATAAGTGACGAGGGCAAGATGATAGCCGTCAGTTCCCACGCCAGGATACCCTGTCACATCATTATCATCGGTTGGTGGAACACTGTAGGTCACGTTATTTGCTGCACAGTTTGTACCTATAAATAGCGCATATCCATCAGAGGCAAACTCCAATGCTGCCGTCTCATTATAGGAGCTCCCATTGTAGTCAAAACTCATTCCCGTGAGTTTATACGTTCGTTGCGTGGTACTCGCACTTTGGACGACCAGATCACTCACTGTCGCACCTGACGTGCCGGTAAATTGAATAGCACTCGCATCCGTATTTGGTCGCACAATGGTAGTGGATCCGGCGCCAGTAATCGTAATATCCCCGGCAAATCTTGTCGAAGTCGTGAGCGTAATTTGGTCATACGTCCCTGCTGCGAGCGTCCAGGCATCGTTGTCTACTGCCGTATTCGCAATCACGCTGGTAGAGGTCGCGTGAAGGCTTGTGTAATCAATCGTGCCATTATCATCGATCGAAAAACTTGATCCTCGTGCAGCGCTATACCATCCGATATCTTCTATGCCATTGACGTCAAGATACGTGCTGAATGGTGCGAGCTCCGTATCATTTGTATCGCTTGCATCACCAAGTTTAAAGTATGGCTGTGACGTTATGGAATTGCTGCCAACAGTTGGAGAAAATGCATCAGTCGTATTATCCAGAATCTGATTGTTTATCAGATAATACCCATTGTAATCATTGGTCATTGTATAGGTAGAACCAGCATTATTTTTGGTTGTTGTAAATCCATTACCGAGTGCAGACGTGGTAGATGCATTGTAAAACAAATTGTAATTTGCAGTAATAGTAATATCACCAGCCGTACCTCCGCTGTCATCCAAAAAACTGATTCCAGAATGTCCACTTTCATAAAGCCACACAGTATTATGTTCTATCGTTGCATTCGATGCTCTCCCTGCTGTGCTATTCAGCATAACAATTCCCTCATTGATGCTCGTTGAAGTATCCAAAGAAATAAAATTTGAGGAAATCGTACTGTCTATACCATCATTCACATAGATGGCACCGTTTGATGCAGGCGAGGCTCCGTATGTAAGTGTATTCCCAGTGATAACGGTAGTTGTGGCCGAAGAAACGGAAATAAGATGATTGAGCGAAGTTTCGTATGAATGAATGGTATTTGAGGTAATCGTCAAAGACTGACTACTCAAGGAGGCTATCGCAGCATTTTCAGTAGCAGGATGATACGTTTCAATAGTATTACTGGTAATCGTAGTATTCTGCTGTCCAACACCAATATATATGTTATTCACTCCGGTATTGTTTGAGGCCGTATTTCCACCTCCTACGCCATCAAAATATATCGTTCCGGTTGTAGACGTTGCAAACGTATTCCCAATAACGGATGAGGACAAAGCGCCTTGGGCATATACACGAACATTACTTAATGTACAATTTTGTACTTTCGCCAAAAAAGTCATTTGAATATCGACCTGAGGCCCACTATCGGTCCCAATCACCGCACCACTATTTTCACAATCCACTGTAATACGAGTTTTGCCATTGTACGTGAGAGGAAACGTTTCCGTAGATGAGGCATAAGTAGCGCCTACGCTGATATAATCTAAAATAGCGACACTACTGCTCGCAAAGGCATCTGTAAGTGTCGTAAAATCACAGCCACTTGCACAGACAGTCCATGGACTTCCTTGAGAGCCATCTCCAGCTTCAGCGACATCCAACTGCCTATCATACAACTGTGGGATCATCACAGAAACAAATGCAATACCAAACACGACTACTGACATCCAGAGTCGCCTTTCATATAATCGAATGAAGGAAAAAAATTGGAACACAATGTGTACGTCTGGCTGTTTTGTCAGGGCGACATACCTTTATAACAAAAGGAAACGGTCGACTTACCGTAATACAAATAACTGCGAATACTAGTAACAGTATATCACAGTTCCTTACTACATTTTTGAAGAAAAAAAGAGGATAACTCTACTAAAAATTTCTATGAGTCATTGTCCTTCCCAAATTGGGCGATATCACGAAGTTCCTCTCCTGCATCGGACGATATTTCTCCATCTTTTACGAGTGTTCTCGTTGGGTCATTTGTTGGAGTAGGTTCTGATTCAGCAGGGCCAGACACTTCTTCCTCAGCATCTTCTGACACAATGCTTCCTTCTGATGGATAAAGCTCTTCATCTCGAACAATAATACCACCAGCCCCTTTGGATGTATTACTCGAAAAATCAAGGTTTGGACTTTTTTTCTTTTCGTACCCAGATTTGTCATAGGTGACATAGTACATGCTCGGTCCGACGAGTGCACCATAGCGTCCTCTGTGATCCGTAACCACTGTCTCTACCAATTTATTATAGGTAGCATCAAACACACGCACAACGACACGCCCAAGTTTTTGTTTGCTCAAGACATCGCGAACCACACCAATTGCTCCTTTTCGTGTCATTCGTTTGCTGAGGACATGGAAGGCATACAAAAATACAACATGAAGCAATACCAACATACCAACAAAACGTGTTGGAGATACCAAATAGGAAAGTATACTAATATACAATCCAATGGTGCTGATAACGTACTGCGTCACCTGTTTTGTATATACACGAATAATTTCTTTTGTAGGCTTGTCTTGCGCAAGCGGTTCAAGAGGGATATTCACATTCAATTCTGTACGCTTTTCTGAAATGTACACCACCGACCCTACCTGATACAGACGATCAAATACAAGATCTGAATGCTGCTTTTGCAACATCTCACTTTCTTGGGTAAATCCTGATTTTTGGATTTCTATTCGATATGATCCTGCTGGCAATATAATGAAATACCTTCCTTTTTGATCCGTCACTTGAGAACGGACAATCGTATCTTTTTTTGTATCAATGACACGGATGGTCGCAAGATCAATCGGTTGTTTTGTATACACATTGAAAATAGTTCCCCACTGTTTTTGTTTTCGGCGTCTCAAGAGCAGAATTGGCTGTGTAAAGAGATATCGGAGGAAAAGAATAAGCTGTGGCAAACTAAATCCAGCCGCCACATTTGCGGTTCCAGCGATCACAGCAGCTGGGGCAACGATATTTTCATTCGCTTGTTCCACTTGTGGATCATCGGCAACTTTTTGTACTTGTTTTGCTGCTTTTTTGACAGGCGCGGGAATTCTTTCGACGACGTATTCTACTGGCACACTGATAGCTTGGACAACATTCGCTTTTGTGGAACTCACAAACGATTGTATATTTTTTTGTGTATTTTGAAGCGTAGCACCAAGCGCGACTCGCAACGTACTGGAGCTATTTGTAAATAATGAAGTAAAAGAAGAACCAGCACTTCCAGTAGAACCTCCTTGTGACGCAGATGCTCCACCGCCTGTACTTCCTGTACCGGTATCTGGACTTCCCGTTGTGCCAGTATCAGTACTCACATCCTCGCCAGTACCACTATCACCATCAGGGGCAGTGGTATCTACCACAGGAGGTACTTCTGGAATAGTTGTGGGCTCCTGTGTATCCGGCACTACTTGTGGTTCATATCTACAGCTATTATCACTGGTATTTGCTTGTGGATTGTAATTTGTCGCTGTACTATCTCGACAGCCGAGTACCACAGCAACACAGCTGCCATCATCTGTATTTGCCGTATCATTGTAGTTGTATGCCGTAGGATCTATACAACCAGGTATTGCAGAAATACATGATCCATCATCTTCCGATGCATTTGGATTAAAATTCGTTGCAGAAGGATCAGTACACCCCACAATAATCACCTCTTGTGGAACAGTGAAGCTAACTTCTGGCGCGACGGTTGAGACATTTCCAGCGTCATCGATAGACGCAATAGAAATAACATAATTCCCCGGCGTTGTCGCAAGTGGAAAAGAAATCTCCCAATATCCTGTTTGGTCAGCCGTTGCAAAATACTCCCCGACAACTCCAGCAAGTAAAAACCACTGCTGAAATGGATCGCTGACAACAACATGCGCTCCTGCCAATAGTAACGAAGGGGCTGATGTATTGACTCCACTCCTTGCACCAGCTGCGCCTGTTGTTCGTTTTTCATATCTGACACGAATTTGTGTCCCAGGTTCTGCGGTTCCACTAAACTGTGGTTGTCCAACAATTTTTCCATTTTCAATACCACTTTTTGCGACACCAATTATAGGGGCTGATGGCGGAGCCGTATCGAGTGTAATACTTGTACTTGACGTAAAGCTGTATACTGTACCATCTACTGTCTTTTTGAACTTGATATAGATTGTTTTGAGTCCATCGCCTGCACTGAGTGTGAACGGAAGCGATGCAACAGAAGATTGGTAACTTGCGCCTGTAAACACACTACTTGTCGAAATCATGATTTGATCTGGAAAGGTATTGTTGATTGTCAGTGTGGTCGTAGTACTCTTTGTAGATTTCTTTCCGCCATTGATAGAAAAGAAAAAGCTCGGTGCTGTCGGTGGTGTCCCTGTACATGACTGTGTCTGTGGATTACACGTCGTATCGGGTGTTTCTGTTGGCGTTTCTGCTGGTGGCGTATATCCTCCGCCACCACCACTTGCTGATTGCGTCGTCCCTGAGCCTGTCGTTGTTGCCGTGTTGATACTATCGCCATTTCTTGCTACAACTCCAACATTGTATGTTGTCCCTGCACTGAGGCCGGTAAATGTTCTACTCGTACTCGTCGCCCATGTCGAGGTTCCACCATTCGTCGTATTGACAACATAGTACTCGGTTGTATCAGGATTACTATTTGCCCCCCATGACACTGTGAGAGACTGTGTACTATTTGCGGTCACTGTCACGGTGCCTGGTGGTTGGGCTAGTGTATACAATGCACTCAAGGTATCATACGTTGAATTTGAATTACTCTTCTGTGCGGCCAGTCGAAATATATACTGCACGTTTGGCGACAAACTAGAAATCGTAGCTGTTGTCGCATCTGCGGCAGGGCTACTCGATTGGCTCGGGAACGTACTACTCGTGTAGCCGATCAAAAAATTATCTTCATCCCCACTATTGTCGGTCCAACTAAAGGCTACACTACTCGTAGATACCGTTGTCGTCGCAAAATTTGTTGGTGCGGTTGGTGGAGCTACCATCGTAAGTGTTACAAGTTCATTTTGCGTATCAAGTGTTGTCCCGGTAAGTACGGTTTCTCCATATGTGCTGGTTGCACTCGCAATGATAGTATATGGATTATATCCACCATTTGTTGTCGCAACAGAAGAGGAAGACATAATATACGAAAGGAGCATGCTCGTATACCACGTATACCCATTTACGGCAGTGGTAGCAGTTGTAGTTACATTATTTCCATTTGAATAATATGAAACATCCACTCCAGCGAGAGGACTTGCACTTCCATTCTTTACATATGCTCTCGAACGAAACGAAACATCTATATCTCCCACATCACTGATACTACTTGAAGTATTCAAAAATGACACATTGCTAAATGTATTATTCAATGTAGAACTACTGAAAACATCGTATGTTACAGAACTCGTTATTGCGCTACTTGTGACAGTATTGCTTCCACTATTTCCGGAAAAAGAAATCCCATAATAATTTCCAGTCGACGTCACATTTGAAATGGTGGAGTTTGATGTGTCAACAAAACGTACACCTGCCATACCTACTATAGAGCGACCAACAACTGGTGGATCTGTATATCCAGACGTTATGCTTATTCCCGCAGCCGATGCTGCACTACTATCATAAGTATAATCACCTCCAGACACAGCAAAAACTGCATCTACCCACACATCAGGAGAAGGACAATTTGCCAATCCTTCAAATGCAGCTTGATTGGCAGCAACACTGCTCGGAACAAGCATCGTGACATAAATTGGGATACCTGGAACAAGAACTTTTCCTCCTTGTGCATAATTTATTAACGCCAAATGATAATCATCAGTACCCATACCAAGAAATGACGTAATATCATTGCCTGAACTAGGTGATAATACTGTTTGTGGATCTGTACAATCAGTATCAATAAAAAGCGTATATCCATCGGCAGGATATCCTATATCTACTGTTTCATTATATGTATTCCCATTATAATCAAAAACCAAACCATCTAACGTATAAAAACTGGCAGTTGTACTTGCCTGTTGCAACAACATATTCTGTACAGTTGCTCCAGAAAGATTTGTAAACTGTACGGTACTTGCTTGTGTGTTTGGTTGTATTATTGTTGAGGATCCTGCGCCTGATATCGTAATGTCACCAGTAAACCGACTGGACATAGCAAGAGTAATTTGTGAGTATGTCCCAGCAGCCAAATTCCACGTATCTCCGTCAGCAGCGACATTTGCTATAATACTTGTTGACGTTGCATCACAGGTAGCATAATCAATGGTTCCAGTATCATCGATAGTAAAGCTTGTGCCACGTGCCGCACTATAGGATCCTATATCTTCATTTCCATTGACATCAAGATACAAACTATAGGGTGCGAGCTCAGTATCATTTGTTAGACTTGCATCGTCTACTTTAAAATACGGATTATCTGCCCTCGCATGTGTTCCTACAGAAGGGAAAAATGTATCATCTATGTTATCATCATATACTCTACTACTAATAGTATAATACCCATTATAATCATTATTTAAACTATAGGTTGAAGACGCATTATCCTTGTATATCTTTAATCCATATCCTAATGAACTATTTGTTGAAGATGCATTATAAAAAATATTGTACTGAGCAGTCAGATCCACAGAACCGACTGCAGAACCGTCCCTCAATGCAATTCCACCATGATACATCTGATACAGCCAGACGGTATTATGTCTTACAGTGGTCGTCAACGTGCTGGCAACAAGGTCTTGAACGATCTCGACACCGTACATAAATTGATATGCATGACCCTCTTGTTCTGGCAACAAAATGGTATTGTATTGTACCGTAGTACTGACCGTATCATAGATGGCAATAGCTCCATTGACCAACTGCATACTTGGTGCAACGGTATATTGCACAGTATTATTTTCAATAAGAACGTCATTGGTTGAACTCACAGTAATTACATGTTGGACACTACTGTCATATGAATGAATCGTATTTGATACGATAGAAATGGTTTGTGCATTTGTCACAGCGAGCACATGAGCTTCTGCAACAGGATGGTACCGTTCAATCGTATTACTTGCAATTGTCAAATTTTGTTGATTACTACCAACGACAATGTTATTGATACCTGTATTATTGCTTATCGTGTTTCCTGATCCTGCGGTAGACGCAAAATAAATGGTCCCAGTAGTTGATGTAGCAAAAATATTACCTGAAACAGTGGCAGAAGAAACACCATTGAAATACAATCGTGTGTTGCTAAGTGAACAATCATTGAATGCAGAACTCGATGTCATCTGTATATCTACCTGCGCAGCAGTACTCGTCCCTACGATAGCACCACTCGATTGACAACTGACCGTAATATTTTGTTTATTATTAAAATCTAATGGGAATGTTTCTGTACTAGAAGCATATGTTGCATCTACATTGATATAGTCACCCGCCTGTACAGTAACATCTGAAAATGCTGAAGTGAGCGTCGTAAAATCACAGCCCACAGCACAGACTGTCCATGGAGTTCCCTGTGATCCATCTCCTGCTTCGGCAATATCGAGCTGTCTATCATAGAGCTGTGGCAAAAAGACTGCAAGTAACGCAATACCAAAAACAACCACAACAAATGAGAGGTGTTCTATGTGTCTCCTTATCGTAGAGCGAAATGAACTCACAAAAAAGTATGAAAGGTAGACAAATTGGGTAAAAAATAGAGCAACACGCGCGTGCGTTTGCTCTATCAGTATACCACCAATTGGGACAAAATTCATCAACAGTTTCTTTACACAACATCCCGGACTTCGAGCACATTCATATTGCCACTTTGGCCGACCGGCTCCCCTGCCACAACAATGACTTTTTGCCCTTTTTTAACACGTTTTTCTTGCTTGAGTGAGACGAGAGAACGCTCGACCAATTCTTCTATAGAACGACACGGATTGAGGATAAATGGGACTACTCCCCAGGAAATATTCATTTGTCTCCGAGTACGCTCACTGCTGGTTGCTACATATATCGGCAATTCTGGACGATGTCGACTAATCAGCCGCGCCGTATCACCAGAGAGTGAGGCGGCAATAATAGTAGAAGCACCCACTTCTTCTGCCAAGAGGCGTGCCATCTGACTCATGACTTCATCCACAGCGGATTCACCACGGACATCATCATGTATGGTCAAATCATCATATGCAGAATCTTCTGTTTCTTCTATGATAGTCGTCATCGTTTTGACTGTTTCCACGGGGTATTCACCTGTTGCGGTTTCATTTGACAACATCACCGCATCGGCATGGTCTATCACTGCATTTGCCACGTCAGAAACTTCCGCACGTGTTGGTCGTGGATTGTGCTGCATAGAATCCAGCATCTGCGTTGCAACGATCACAGGCTTTGCTTTTTTGAGTGCGAGGTCAATAAGTCGTTTTTGGATAAGGGGGACATCTTCGGCAGGCATTTCTATACCGAGATCTCCTCGGGCTATCATGATACCATCGGCAACATCGAGAATCTCTTCAATATTGTCTACAGCCTCTTTTCGTTCTATTTTTGCAATAATGTGAATTGGTTGGTCTGGTGTTTTGCCAAGTTCTTTTTCATATTCCTTTATCAAATACCGGAGATCCAAAATATCTTTTGCACTCGTCACAAATGACAAGGCAACCATATCGACGTCATGTTCGACACCAAACTTTGCATCAGCCCTGTCTTTTTCGGTCAGCGCACTGATATGGAGTTCTGAATCTGGGATATTAATTCCTTTATGAGAAGTCAAGGTTCCTCCAACGATTACTTCTGCATCGATACGAGATCCTGTAATATGCCGAACGGTCGTTTCCATTTTTCCATCATCGAGAAGCATACGCTCCCCTTCTGACACAAGGGTATGAAAATCACTATAATCAACAGGAATAATACCGTCGGTATACCCTTCGAGTGCAGTATCAAACGACACCATTTCACCTGGTGTAAACGGGACACCTTTGTCCGGAAGCACACCAACTCGAATTTTGGGTCCTTGCAGATCCTGCAATATAGCCGTCGGTATACCGAGCTCATCGCTGGCAGCACGCACATGCTCCATCAAGAGCGTATGATTGTCATATGTGCCATGAGAAAAATTGAGACGAACCACGTTCATCCCAGCTTTGAGCATATTGGTAATGATGTCCTGAGACTCAGATGCTGGCCCGAGCGTGCAGACAATTTTTGTTCGTTTTGTAATTGCCATATCTATATTAGTTGGAAGAAAATTGTTCTAAAAGAGATCGTACAGAATCTGCGTCAAAACTTGTGCCTCCTCCAATTCCAAGGATGGTTTGGTATTGATCCCAAATCCCACCAAGGACTGGTGGCAAATAAATAATACCCAAAATAATAGGAATAAGAAATATGGCAACACGCACATAGCCCATAATAGACATCCATCGCAAATGCTTTTGGATTTTCTTATTTTGATTATACACTGCCTCAGACCACGCAATATTTTTTTTCATCAAATCGATGAGTTCTTCATGAGAAGAAGTACTCGTTGATTTTGCTGGCTCTTCGGGAGATTTTGGTGTTTGTTTTTTCATATTGAGTAACAATGCTATAAATTGCCAGAATTTTTTTGTCTTCTTTTGGTGAGTGTTTTCAATTCATGTTGAAATGTTTCCACATCTTCAAATGCTCGATAGATAGATGCAAATCTGATATAGGCCACTTTATCAAACTTTTTCAAATGCTTCATCACAATTTCTCCAATTTGGTCACTGGTAATTTCTTTGTACTTTGTATTTTGTTCGGACCACGTCTTTGCTGCTTTTTTTTGGATATCTCGCTCGATTTCATTGATCATGCTTCGCAATGCTTCTTGGGTGTATGGTCGTTTGGTGAGCGAATGGATCAGCCCTCGTTCCAATTTGTTTCTATCATACGCTTCTCGAGATCCTTTTTGCTTTACGACAATGAGGTCAAGAAGCTCAGTCTCCTCTAGCGTAGAAAAACGATAATGGCATTTTATACATTCCCGACGACGCCGAATAGACATCCCCGCCTCTGCAATACGGGAATCAATAACTTTTGTCTCCTTTGAACGACATACAGGACAATGCATAGTAGCTGTATACTAACATGGAATATGGTAATCAGTAAATGGGAAACAGTAATAGGCAGTAGGCAATGCGTAGTCAGTAATAAGCATCTTATTACTGACTACTTGTTACTTGCTACTTCATGCTTCAACAAAAAGACGATCGCATACTGTTGATCGTCTTTTGCTAACATGTACGACAAATTACCGCCGTTACATTCCCATTTTCTTTCGAATAAATGCTGGGATTTCAAGATCTTCTTCTTCATTTTGGTCTGTGTTCGTCTGTGGGGATACGGGCGACGCTGTCCGTGTAGGTATGGTGTTGACAGAATTCACGGGCTTTGACGTAAAAGTATTTCTTGCTGGTGCCATTGATTCTTTTTCTTGTTCACCTTCTTCTTCCTGCACAGCAGTCTTTCTCTTTGAAAACAAATTATTACTATACATTGGTTTTTTGAGTGGGAATGGTGCATGCAATTCTTCGAGATCATCTTCTGCATCAAAATCCTTGCTGCGTGATGGACGGACGGCTTCTTCAAATCCTGTTGCGATCACCGTAACACGAACATCTTCTCCCATTGTTTCATCAACCACCGCTCCAAAAATGACACGCACGTCATCATCAGCAGAATTGGTAATAATCTTTGCAGCTTCTGCAACCTCTTGCATCCCAAGAGATGTGCCACCGGTAATCGTAAAGAGAATACCACGAGCACCATCGATCGATACTTCGAGAAGCGGACTCGAGATAGCAGCTTGTGCTGCCTCTACTGCTCGAGTGTCTCCACTACCGACACCAATTCCCATAAGCGCTGATCCACGATCCTTCATAATAGATTTTACGTCTGCAAAATCCACATTGATGAGACCCGGCACGGTAATCAATTCTGAAATTCCCTGCACTCCTTGTCTCAGGACATCATCGACAATTTTGAACGCATCAAGGAGTGATGTTTTTTTATCGATAATCTGCAAAACACGGTCATTCGGAATCGTAATAATAGTATCAACATGGCGAGATAATTCTCGATACGCTTTGTCTGCAATCGCTTTTCGCTGTGGACCTTCAAATGAAAATGGTTTTGTCACCACACCGACAGTGAGTGCTCCCATCTCTCGAGCAATTTCAGCAATCACTGGACTTGCTCCAGATCCAGTACCACCACCAAGACCACAGGTCACAAAGACCATGTCTGTTTCTTTGAATGCTTCTCGAATTTCATTTTGTGATTCTTCTGCACTACGCTGTCCAATCTCAGGATTCATCCCAGCACCAAGACCGCGCGTGACGGTTTTTCCAATATGGAGTTTATGTGGCGCACTATTGTGATGGAGCGCTTGGACATCAGTATTCATAACCATAAAATCAACACCGCGAATACCTGCTTTTACCATGCGGTCAATAGCAGACCCACCGGATCCACCGACACCGATTACTTTAATTTTTGCAAATGTTTCTACTTCTGGTTTTACTTGTGGCATACGCAATATCTAAATCTAATAATCCACAGAGCAGGACGATGACAATACATTTGTGAACAACAATGAGAGTCGACTCGTCCCGATCCAATCGGGATTGAACACTTTTTTTACTCAGTTGACATAAAATCTCCTCTTACCCATAGTCTATACTGCATCAAAAAACGTGTCAAGGAAGTCAGCACAATCAGCGTGTACATAGCGCAAATCACAGTATACCGGATATACATTGCTCATATATAAAACATCTCTTGCGAGATGTTTCTTGTTTTTTGTTTATTGATTATGGTGTTATGGAATAAGTGTTTTCCAAAAACCTTGAATTTTTTCTATAGCCTTCCCCGCCCCCTGCAATCGTGACGGGCCACTCCTCATGTGCTGTGAAGCCATAGATGCTCCCCATTCCACAAGTCCAATAGCAGGACTAAAAGAAAGACTATTCACTTTGTCGCTAATACTATCCACATCGATCGGATACCCTATCGACGCAGGAAGCCCAAGTTCATCTTTTGCAAGATCAACAATACCCGAAATATTTGCGCCGCCACCGGTAAAAATAATACCTGCGGGAAGCAACTGACTTCGATGAACAGAACGCAATTCTTCATCTATCTTTTCAAAAATTTCACTCATGCGCGCCTCTATGATCTCAGCAATATAGTGCAGCTTTATAACTTCAGATTCTTTTTGCCCGAGCCCTGCGAGATCAATACTCTCTTTTCGTGGGACATCGGCTGCACGTGCATGACCATATTCTCGTTTTACTCTGTCTGCAACATCTATCGATGTTCTGAGACCTATCGCAATATCATTGGTCACATGATCAGACCCAAGCGGGAGGGTCGCCGTATGTACGACTTCTCCACCTTCAAACACAGCAAGACTTGTCGTGGGGCCACCAATATTCACAACCACGACCCCCAACTCTTTTTGTTTGTCAGTGGCAACTATTTGTGCGCTTGCAAGTATCGATAGCACTACGTCATCAATATCAATACCTGTCCGGTAGACAGCTTTTGTAATATGTTTGAGATGTGCTGCACTCGTATAAATAATTTGTGCATCGACTTCGAGTCGAATACCTGTCATACCAACAGGATCTTTGATACCTGTTTGACCATCGACAGAAAAGCTGCTTGGCAACACGTGAAGCATGTCATAATTGAGCGGTGGCGCGATAGTCCGAGCTGCTTCGACCACACGATCTACATCTTCATCAGAAATTTCACCATCTGGTTTTGCCACAGCGACCACACCTTTGTTTCTTTGGGATTGTGATTCAGAGCTGGAGATACCTATCCACGCATGTCCAACTGGCACACCGGTGAGTCGCTCAATCTGCTCCAATGCATGAGAAAGTGAAGATACAGTTTCATCAATACTCACCACATTCCCTTTTTGGATTCCTTCGGAAGGTACTTCTACAGCACCAATAATCTGGACACGTTCACCACGATTACTCGAGGGATACACTTGTCCCATAGCAACACGAATAGCGGTCGATCCAATATCGATACCTGTAATGACCTGAGGTTGTTTTGAAGATTGTCGAACCATAGATATTGCCTTCGGGTATATATTGTACCACTACTTGCCAAAGAGCTCAATGATATGTGGCATGAATATCATACACCCTATAATGAATGCCCCCAACGAAGCTATCAACACCGTGCCTGCCATAATATCTTTTACCACACGAACATGCTGATGAAGACGAGGCTTTACAATATCAGTAAATTTTTCTATAGCACTATTGATGAGTTCCAGAATCAAAATAAGCATGATCAAGAGTAACACCAACAAACGTTCCCCATCAGAAAGAGGAAGCACCCATGCGAAAATACCAACCAATATGCCCACAATAGCTTGAACACGAAAATTTTGTTCATTACAAAATACATACGAGATACCTCGGCATGCATGCCCCATACTAAAAAAGAATTGCTTGATATACATAGTAGTTATATTTTTTTGAGTGCGGTCGTGAGCAATCGTTCCTGGACAGCAAACATTTTTTTCGCATCAGTTTTTTTTTCATGATCATATCCTTCGAGATGCAATACGCCGTGAATAAGCATACGAAAAAATTCTTCTTTGTATGAGGTTTCAAATCGCTTTGCTTGTTTTGCAATATATGCAGGACATAAAAAAAGATCACCACTATCCGTCACATCTTCTGTACCAAACAACGCTTCTGCAGGAAATGATAACACATCTGTAGGTCGATCAATACCACGAAATACTCTATTGAGAGTTTGTATTTTTTGTTTTCCTACACAATGCACGCTTACTTCATTCTTTTTTTTTCCGAGATACACCAAGGTATGCTGAACAACAGCAGAAATCTTTTGTTTTGATATACCGATATGTTTTACTGTCTGATACAAATTGCTTGGCATACCAAAAAATTATGCGTCTTGAGGAGAAGATGACGGTGTTACCACAGTATTTTCTTGGCCTGGCGGTGTGGGGAGTGCTTGTTGCGTCGGCAGATCTATGGTGTTTGCTGTTGGTCTAAAACTTTCTATCATCATACGCATGACTGTTCGGTATGGGACTGCCCCTGTGATACCTGGATGATATATGAGTACGGTAACATGTGTTGGAGCCAACACATAGGCAACCAATCCATCACGTCTCAAAAATACTTGTTCCTTGAATCTATTCGTTATCGTCTGAATGTCTTGAAATGTCTCACCTTCAATATTTGCAGCAAACCAATCCTGAAATGTCTGCCCTGGCACCCTATCAAACACTCGAAATTCAACAAAATCTCCACTCAGGGTACTCGCAAGAACTTGTCTTCCATCGGTATCGACCGTGCCTATTTGCCATTGTTGTGGATAATATATGCGATATTGCCACGATGGACTGACATATTCTTTGACAACTCCTGAATCGATCAATTTTACCGGAGCAAAACCACTGGCATTATACAAATTCACAATTTCTTGTCCATCATAATATCCATCATTATCAGTATCCCACACATCAGGATTTGTATTGAAGAGCAGTTCTTCCTCGTTGGTAAGCTGATCAGCATCAGTATCTTCACTATTTATGAGAAGAATTTTCGGGAAAGAAACAGGATCAATGGCTTTGACAGAAGCAATATCTTCAGAAGTTGTCGCATCGAGCGTCGACGTTGTGATCACAGCGATTTCTACAGGTTCCGGTATTTGTATGGTTACATTTTGCGTAGGCTGTTCTGGTGTTTGTACGCTTGCAGGAACTACCTGTTTTTTTGCTTCATTGATGTAGTACCACGATGCAAGCACAGTCACAGCAGTCAATACAAGGGCACCACCAATCCAGACAACAATCCTTTTATGTGCAGAAAACCACTGCGTTGAATTGTGATGAGGAACACTGCTTTTTGGCGCATGCTTTTTCTTTTTTTTCCCTTTTTTTATATCTTTTTGCTCGACTCCTTCATTGTGATAAATAACAGGATCATTGCCACCATAAAAAACATCCGGTATTGTATGCATTTGCACACCGAGATCTTGTG
>PFLZ01000145.1:0-3130 GCA_002784795.1 Candidatus Magasanikbacteria bacterium CG_4_10_14_0_8_um_filter_42_12 | reverse complement strand
TATATAGTATACGCGACAAACGCAGTCCATCAGAAAAAACTATGCAGCGTCACCCGTTGGCGGTTCAAATATTTTTCCTGGACCTGTTGGGCTGTATCCATTTTTTATTTCTTCTCCATCTTTGAATCCATCACCATCAGTATCAGGATTGAGTGGATCTGTCTTCCAAATAATGACTTCGTCTCCATCACTAAGATCATCTCCATCGGTATCCCAATGCTCTGGATCTGTTCCAAGCCCACGTTCACGTTCATCATCTAGACCATCTGCATCGACATCAGGAGATTCTCCAAAAAGAATACTATCCGTATTTTCTGGTGGTCGATTGATCGTCCCAGTAGAAGCCGAGGTATCTACGGTATCAATAGGCTGGATTGTATCAGTCATATCAATAGTATCAAAAGTACTTCCAGCGGTAGTATCTTGGACATCAATAGAAGGCAACGCATTGTTGCTCGTAGAACCCGCAACAAACTGGTTGTAAATAAACAAACCACCGCCACCAAGGACCAGCACAACAACGACAACGACAATAATAGTAATAATACCCTTGCTTACTTTTGGATCCTTCAACGTATACATCTCTGGCGCATCGGTAGGCATCGTATGTGTTGTCATCTTTCCCTGTTGTCCTGGCTGAGTGGACGGCGCATACTGCTCCGAAGCTCCACGAGGGGCTAGTGGCTGGAATGGCTGAGGAGGGGGTGTTGTCTCTGGAGCAAAAGAAGACATAGGTGCATTGCGTTCTGGAGAACGAGCACTCATATCATCCATCTGTTTTGGCTGCAGCATCCCAGCAGAAAGCGCAGTCTTTCCGACAGACATATCGCCCTCTGGTGTCACCGACGGTGGTGTACTCTGTAGTAAAGGAGCTGGCGTATCATCAATACGTTCTCCTGGCACAGCAGCAAAGATATCCTCTGGTTCACCGATAGGCAAATTTGGAGGAACGCTCCCTCCTTGGACTGGAATGTCATCGAACATACAAAAAAGATTATCTAGTAGAAACATTATGCGCTCAGTGGATCGTACCCATTCGCAATCTCGGTAAAATCTGAAAACCCATCACCATCGGTATCTTCTTTTGTGGGATCTGTTTTTGTTTTTTCAATTTCTTGTACATCTGAAAACCCATCACCATCGGTATCTATTCGTTTGTCACTCGTACCATACTCGGCTTCTTGCATAGCTGTGAGCCCATCACCATCCTGATCATTTTCATCAATAGGAGGAGAAATACGTTCTGTCAAACCTACTTTCTGTGTCGAACTTGTGGTTATGTTTCCCTGTTCAGACGTCGAAGGGGTGGTTTGCTTTTGAAAGAAATAAAACCATACTCCCCCACCAATGAGCGCAAGAATAAGAATTATTATAAGTATATCTCTACCTTTCATACACGTAGTATATCACAATTTTTAAGAACACGATTCTTGATTGGTATACATATTATTTTGCAAATCACAATCACTGGTTTCTATAGATTCTACGGGAACGATAGCATAATTTGTTCCTTCTATGATAGGTGATGATATTTCACTCGCAAGCAACTTATCTTGTGGCACAAACGTAAAGACATGCCACAAAAGAGCCACTGCATTACTAGACGTATTTGCTGCCGTTTTTATCTGGTATGAGTACGTAGGAGCGTAGATACTATTGAATGTTTGCCCTTCATGATACGTATACACATCTACGATAATATTTTTGTTTTTCCATGGAGCAATCGGACCATCTTGATTGCGAACAGCAAAAGCAATAGGCTCTGCATTTACACCAGACAGGGCATCCAAATCCAACGTCGTTGCTTGCACAAACGTATTCTCTAATCCTGTTTCTGGATGGATATACATTCCTGATTCAAATGGAGTACATGCCGATGGTACAGTAGCATTCGATTCCTGAACAGCGTCAGAACAAAGATATTCAGACTGAGTCAAGGTATCAGCATATCCGATGAGAGGTGTTGCATACAACTTGTTGTATATGTATCCCAGCATATGTGCATTCTGATCTTTTTCTGCGCGAGTCCACCGTATTACTACACGCACAGAACCTTGTGGCACACTTGGAGAGGTTACATATTCGTTTGTTACTGATGTTGTTTGTCCAGAGACGGTATACGCAAATTTGTCAGCTCCTTGTTCAGTTGCGGTATTTGCGAATGTAACAAAGTATCCATCATTTGCACAATCTCCTCCTACACACTCGGTAGAACATACATTTTGCGTAGCAATCTTTGCCTCAGGATCACGCAATAAGCCTCCAGTTTTTAAAGCCACGTGTGTAATAGCACCTCGGAGCTCTGCTGCCCCAAATGATGTAATTCCAACAGGAATCACCGTCTTGTTACCACGAGATGTTACATATCGATTCAAATATGCCCGGAAAAAAGGATCTGCTACAAATACATTATTTTTGCCAAGCATTGGATTGACTATCGATAGTTTTGCAGTAGCTCCAGTATCACTCAATCCACAATTGAAACAACTATTCGTATATATACTACAACTATTGGTACAAGACACTGTGCCATGTTCAAATCCATCACAACTTTCCACGGCACTGGTGCCATCACTCTGCCGAACAAGAATGGTACCGTCTGAACGTTGCTCGCATGATTCGTATACGTCAAATTCTTTTTGATCCAGCACTTCATTTCCACAATAGGCTTGTGAATCAACAGTTTCTATACGACACGCATTTGAACAATACGTACATGACTGACCGTAACTCAGGTTTGAACATTGTGTCACATCTTTTGTATTTGCTTCGGAAGGATCACATTGTTCTCCTGTGTCCACGACACCATTGCCACAGCCAGGAGTTGCAGAAGGGGCTGTTTCTTCTGGTACGGTTGTGTTTGGTTGATTTTGAGATGGAAGACACTCAGTCTGTGCAGGCGTAAAAGTAAATGCATTTCTTTGCACACATACAAACGGCTGGACATTATCAAGTCGTGATAGGTCTTCAGGAAATTGATATGAAGGGGAAAATTTATTTTTTGTCGAAAGTGCTAGTGGGCCCATTCCTGGTTCTACAAATAATGCTGCACCACCATATATTTGTGCAGTGCGACAATCAGTATCCTCGCTACAACCATAGACATATGCCGAACTAGCAACATCTGCAC
>PFLZ01000001.1 GCA_002784795.1 Candidatus Magasanikbacteria bacterium CG_4_10_14_0_8_um_filter_42_12 | reverse complement strand
TCTAGGCACAAGTCTACAGGAAAGCATTTTTCCTGTCAAGTCGATAGTATGCCGAGATATGTGAATAAGTTAGAATATGTATTAGTATAGTCAATTTTTTCCATTATAGCAAGGGGGAATACCAGCACTTTCCCTCACATGTGTTTGGATACTATGTCAGTACGGCGCGGATTCGACGTACTCCAACAACGACTATTTCTTCCTTTGTAACACAACATTCGTAGTATCTTCATATATATGCTCAAAATACTGATCAGAGAACATGTCTTTATTGAAAACAATTCGTTTTTCCTCAATCCCTTCGATTGGCTTATCCACATGAAAATACAAAACATATTCTCCTTCTTCAAGAGAAAAAATGAATTGATCAATAGGTCCAAACGCAGCATTGGTCACAATAGCATACGCCTCTTCGGGAGTACTAGCGCCCGAAAGTGATAACACCGTCTGATACCGCACTGAAAATATACTTGCAGGATGTGTATTATGCTGATTGAAATAGATGTAATGATTTATGGGAAATATTGCTACCAACTGCGGGGACGTACTCAGAGTAACAAGGTCTGATGCATGGTCCATTTCTCTAAGTGCATATGCAAGATCCAACGTCTGAGCTGGAAATGATTTTGAATGTACCATATTCTTTCTGACAGTTGGATCATCTATAAAAAAACCAAATATAGAATGGGCTATTAGCAATAGAATTCCTAAGTACAATACTACTTCTTGCAGATGAACATATGACCTCTCTTCTAATTTTTTCCAAATGGAGGATATTGCCCAGGCAAATCCATATGACAACACAACAGGAGCAAGCACATAAAAACCTCGAAATTCCTGAAACGGAGTAGAAAAAAAGAGCAATAATGCTAATCCAAACCCCCACCAGATAAATGCCGCTCCCAAAAACGAAAGTAATATTTTTGATATTAAATCCTTTTTAAAAAACCACAAAATCGAAACAAAGCTTAAAAACAATACTATATTTGCGGATGAACCAAATTGTGTAATAGGTAGCCACAAACCACTATTTTCGGGAGTATAAAATGTTGTCTGCCAACTTTCCATCCCAACAGTGATATATGTATATACAAGTGGCCCCCAAAAAGGAAGAGCGGTAATAATACCTATGGTAGCGACTTTACTCAAATTTAATATGTATCGGAGAATGTCATTCTTTTTTAAAACACCAAACAATAGAAGAAAGACAATTGCAGCAAACACCAACCAAAGATAATACGTCATGAAAATCAAACCCGCAATCACACCAAACAACAGAATTTCCTTTTGGGAGAGTTTTTTTTGTGATGCATGCATAAACAGAGCTATCGTCCACACTACAGTAAGAAAGGCTGCCAAGACTTCGTATGGTTTTCCAATCAAGAGATCAATCCCCAACACGCTCATAATGATAAGTGGAGTAAGGAATGAAAAAATAAGCAACCGTTTTGAAGATACAAGCCCCTTCAACATGAAACGTTGCGTAAGGTATCCACCAATTGGAAAAACAAGAAAAAAACTCGCTGCCGCAAATTTTGCTATCTGTATACCATTCCAGCCAAATATCTTTCCAGGAATACTACATAACCAAAAAAAACCAGGGGGATAAAATGGCGGAAAGCCATGAAACGCAAAATCTGCGCCAAATCCAACTTGTGCAAAGGTGTTATATATAGCAGCAATAGTCAGTTCATCCCCTTGCAGACCCCAAAATAATAACTGTCGATCATTGACAAAAAGGATGTACGAGACAGCGGACAGCACGCCAAACCAAAGCAGAAACAAAACAGGGTTTTTTTTCTTTATAAAAAAATATCCCCCAATAACAAAGACAATACTTATCAGTTTGATTGCGGCGAGAACATGAATATCAAAAAATGTCATACACTACTATGCGTCACCAGGCACATGAGTATCTTCACTTTTTCCCTCATGCATGAAGAAAACCCAATGCCGATACAAAAAGAAATTCCATCCGACGGCAAGCACAATCGTGCAAATTCTTACCAGACGATAATCAATGCCCATGTGCTCATTAAAAATAAGCATAAAGAGCACAGCGAACGCATAATTGAACACAAAAAGCATCAAATATCTCACCAGCTGCGTATGGGGCATTGCCGTATTTTTGAATGTCCAAAGCTTGTTTATCGTAAAATTAAATACAATGAGAATGATCTGATTCAAAATAACAGCAATATATGGGGCAATACCAAACTGTTCTCGAAACAACGTGAGTGTTCCCAGATCTAGAATAACGCCAAGAATACCGACAATGAAATACTTCATGAATGCATGTCGGGCGTCGATGGCGTAGCGGATAATTTTTTTTACCATGTTATTCTAATATTGCCCGAATACGTCTTACTCCGGCTGAGACAGCTTCTTCCTTCGTGATTTTGAACGTACAGAGCACTCCTGTGTGCTCCACATGTGGCCCGCCACAAAATTCTTGACTAAAGGTAGGATGAGTCACATCAGCTTTCATGGAAACATCAGGATCTCCGATGGTGTACACTTTTACTTTTTCATCATATGAATTGTCAAACAATCCAATAGCTCCCTTTGCGCGCGCTTCATCCACAGACAACATTTGCCAACTCACGGGATAGTCTTTTTTGATAGCCGCGTTGACGAGGTCTTCTATTGCTTTTATTTCGTCATCCGTTACTTTTTTGTCATAGGCAAAATCAAACCGTAGTCGCTCTGGTGTAATATTACTTCCTTTTTGGAAGGCCTCAGGACCAAGGAGTTCCAGGACGGCGGCATGAAGAAGATGTGTCGCCGTATGATACTGAATACTCATGTCAGAGTGATCTGCCAATCCACCTTTGAATTTTTTATCCATGCCTTGTCGTGAAACGTTTTGATGCTCTTCAAAGATTTTGTCGTATGAATACGTCAATTCGTTTTCATCAAAGGCTGATTCTGGAAATGTTTTTTGGAGCAAGTCGGTAAAAATTTCAAATGGCAATCCAAACGTCTGATACAAATCAAAGGACATCTTTGCGATATGATCTATCATCTGTTCGCCACCCTTTTCAATTTCAGCAGTAATATCCTTTTCGATTTTTCCAAACTCTTTTTCCCCTCTCACGAGTGCACTTCGAAATTTCTTTTCTTCGCCATCGAGAATATCTTCAATTTTTTCTTTCATAGATGCTACCTGTGGATATGCCTCGCTATAGGTAGAAATAAAGGCAGCAGCAATAGGCGCAGTGACTTGCGTTTCAATACCAAGTTTGTGCCCAGCACGAACTGCACGACGCACGAGGCGACGAGCAAAGTAGCCCTGATCTTTGTTTGACGGATACACACCATCCGCAATCAGAAAGACAGCAGCACGAAGATGATCCAGCATAATACGGTAATTGTGTGTAATTTCAGTACTTTCACCATATGTCTTTCCAGATTGTGATTCTACAATCTTTCGTGGTTCGTCGAACAAATCGATCAGAAACACATCTGGATTTTTTTGCTGTGCGGCAGCAATACGCTCTAGTCCCCCACCAAAATCTACATTTTGTTTTTCAAGTTTTTCAAATCCACTTTCTGTACGTTTGTACGCCATGAAGACACTATTGGCGATTTCCATGAATCGTCCACAGTCGCAGTTTGGGTGGCAATTCTCACCAAAGGAAGGATCGTGTTCTATTCCATCTCCGCCCAAGGCGGATCCGCCTTGGGCGGAAAAGTCGTAAAAAACCTCTGTGTCAGGTCCACCGGGATCCCCTACTGGCGTTGTGGCTTCAGATCCCCCACGACTCCACCAATTTTTCTTGCCATCATAAAAGAAAATGCGTTCGCCATCCTTCATACCTCGCGCATATCCTTCTGCTTCTGAGCCCATTTCTGCAGTTGCATGTGAGATACCTTTTTCTTGAAACAATCCCTGCCACAGTTCTGCGGCTTCGATATCCTTTGGAATATCAAATTCATCGTTTCCTGCATAACACGTCACGTACAATTTTGACGGATCAAGTCCAATATCTTCTACAAGGAATTGAAACAACCAAGGAATTTGTTCTTTTTTAAAATAATCACCAAATGACCAGTTGCCAAGCATTTCAAAAAAGGTCGTATGACGATTGTCCCCTACTTCTTCTATATCTTGCGAACGAAAACATTTTTGTGAGTCTGTAAGACGGGATCCAGAAGGATGTGGCTGTCCCAGCAGATATGGTAAAATAGGCTGCATGCCAGAGCCGGTAAAGAGTGTGGTTGGATCATTTTCTGGAACAAGTGACGACGATGGAATAATCGTATGCCCCTGTTTCTCAAAAAATGAAAGATATCTACTTCGAATGTCGTTTGCTTTCATATTCATTACACTTTGAAAAATTTATAGGCTATAAATATCAACACACCTACTCCTAAAATAAGAAATACTTGTGTCCAGCCAAAGCTGTATGCATTTTCATTTCCAGTAAGTCCGTACATAGAAAAAAAATTACGTAATTACTCCACCACCAAGACAAATTCCATCTTTATACAAGACTGCGAACTGCCCAGGTGTGACCGCTCTTTGTTTCATGTCAAACAGCAACGTCACTTCCCCATGTTCAATGTGTACCTCAACATTCTGCATTTCTTGTCTGTGACGCAGTCTTACCTTACAGTCTAAAGGAAACGAAGGCTGATGTCCAGATATCCAATGCATATCATCAACAGTAATTTCAGTTTTATACAACAAAGGACTTTCTACAAAACCTACTACCAACTCATTGGTATCAAACCTTTTTTCAACGACAAACATTGGTGCTTGATTTGTTACTTGTTTATTGTTCATTGCTAATTGCCCAACGTGTCTCTGTCCAATGGTATAAAACGACAATCCCTCATGCTCACCAACAACCGTGCCATCCTCAGTCACAATCTTGCCAGGATGTTTTTTTATTTTTTGTTGAAGAAACTCTTTCATCGGCATTTCTCCTACAAAACAAATTCCCATGCTTTCTTCTCGCTCCGCCGTAGGCAAGTCAAACTTTCTTGCCATTTCTCGTACTTCCGACTTCGTATACTCGCCGAGTGGAAACATCGTATAAGAAAGCTGTTCCTGCGTAAGTTGGTGTAAAAAATACGTTTGGTCCTTGTCATCATCAACAGCCTGAGCAAGTTGATACATAGCTTTTTTGTTTTCTTGATTTTTTGTTTTTTTGATAGCTGCGTAGTGTCCTGTCGCCATCTTATCAAATCCCATCTTTCTGACTGTTCCGAGCCACGCATCAAACTTGATAAACTTATTGCACATGACATCTGGATTTGGCGTACGCCCTACTTCGTATTCTGCAAACATGTAGCCCATCACCCATTCTTTGTATTCTTTTTCAAAATCAAGCGTCAGAAGTGGAATCCCCAGATGCGCAGCTACACGCATAGCATCTCTTCGATCTTTTTTCCACTGACAAAGACCTGAGACATCTTTTGTATCAGACCATTGCTTCATATATGCACCTGTCACATCGTATCCTTGCTTCACGAGGAGTGCTGCGACGACTGAGGAGTCTACACCACCACTCATCGCAACCAGGATCTTTTCTTTTTTCATATCTTAGAGTTCTACAGATGTTATTTCCTTTTTCAAAAGTCGTGTTCGTTCTTCCTGAAAAGGTCGGATCAGATCAAGATCTTCATTGATACGTTTTGCAGTATCTGTTTTGAAGTGATACAACCATTCATATCGCAGTCGCAATGCCATATATGCCTTTTTCAAATTTCCTTTTGTATGCGCATGATGACGTTGCAAACCAATGTCCCCTAATCCATCAATTTTATCCGCATCACGAAGAATATATGCACTCGCATAGTCATCGGCCTCGTCATTCCAGTGATATCGTAGATCATAGAGAAGTTCAATTTTTTCTTCATCAGTAAGAATAGAAAATTGTTCATCTTCTCGAAACCACTTTTGCAAAAGTTCATATGACAATTCATGATGTGTTTTTTTTGTATCAAACGTTGGAAAATCTTCCGGATGCTCTTCTACCGCACGACCAATATCATGGAGCCATCCTGCGAGCGTCGCCATGAGTACATCGCTCCCTTCCTGCGATGCAATCAATGCAGCATACCCAGCAACACGTTCTGCATGGTCAAAACCATGCACCTTATCTGTACGCGTTGCAAACAATTCTTGTACTTTGCTTTGGACAGCCTCCAACTTTTGCTGTTCTTCCTTTGAAAATGAGATATCCACTTTTGAGTGTACTTTTTTTGTACACGAGACTCCATCTCCATAGCGTACACGCTGCAAAAGCAAAAGAACCCACATCGTACCAGTCAAAAACGTAACAATAGTAGAAAAGAGTAATCCAAGAGAAAAATACACAAAACAAAGCACATACAATCCCAAAACAGTGGGAATTGACGTTGCATGATGCATATGCCCCTTTTTCTGCGTATATCCATGATATAGCTGAGGAAGCATTGCAAGAGAGAGAACAATACTTACGATAGTGATAGTGAGATCTTGCCAAAGCATACGTTTTTGAAAAATTAACAAGCCGAGTATAGCTCAACTCAGCGAAAAAGTAAATACTTTGTACAGTCACCCATATGCGGTAACACTTTGGTACACTAGAGGTTACAAAGGGTAACCATGAAGTATAACCAGAGTACATATGGCAAATAAGTATGC
>PFLZ01000070.1:512-1323 GCA_002784795.1 Candidatus Magasanikbacteria bacterium CG_4_10_14_0_8_um_filter_42_12 | reverse complement strand
GAACTGATACCCCGCCCCTCTGGGGCGGGGAGCTTCATTGAAGCGAAGCGGAATGTAATCTTCACGGAGCATCTATACATTTGTTAAAGCCGAACGAAGAGGAACATAGTCTTTCGTTGTCATACCGCCCAAACTCAGGTATCATGAACCCACTATGAATATAGAAGAACTCAACGAAGAACAACAACAAGTAGTGCTACACGGTGATGGGCCTTGTCTCGTCCTCGCTGGAGCGGGTAGTGGCAAAACGCGTACGATTACCTATCGTGTCGCATATTTGCTCGAACAGGGGATTGAACCTGAACGTATTTTATTAGTCACATTTACCAATAAAGCGTCCAAAGAAATGATGGAGCGAGTGGCAGCCGCAGTGAACTCCCTCCCCCTCCTAGCCTCCCCCTCTGGCAGGGGGAGGAACGTTTTGCCCTGGGCAGGAACATTCCATCATATTTCTTATAGAATATTAAAAAAATATGCCCCACTCCTAGGGTATCAATCCAATTTTACAATTCTTGATTCTGCGGATAGTCTTGATATCCTCAAACTGTGTTTGAAAATGGAAGGGATCAACCGCAATGAGCGACGATTTCCGTCGCCAAAAGTATTGCAATCAATTATTTCGTATGCGAGAAATGCAGAGACGACGATTGCCGATGTGCTGGATCTCAAGCATCCAAACTGGCTAGATATTGCAGACGTCATTACACGCATTGCCGAAGAGTATCAAAAAAGAAAACTGGATGCGAATGCAATGGACTTTGATGATTTGCTCGTCAATTTGTATTTACTTCTTTTGAAAGAACCTGCAGTC
>PFLZ01000070.1:0-368 GCA_002784795.1 Candidatus Magasanikbacteria bacterium CG_4_10_14_0_8_um_filter_42_12 | reverse complement strand
TCATTTCGTGCAGCAGATATCCAAAACATTCTTGATTTTGATGTGCAATATCCTGGCGCACGTATGTTTCGTCTGGAAACAAATTATCGTTCCACACCAAACATTCTCGATGTTGCAAATGATGTCATCGCAAACAATACACGTCAACATCAAAAAACATTACGAAGTTTGAAAGAAGCGTTCATGCGTCCGGAGGTACATGCCTTTGCAGACGATAGGGAAGAAGCAGAATTTATTGCTGGGCAGATTCTCCAATTTCGAGATGAAGGCGTACCACTCGATTATATTGCTGTATTATTTCGTGCAGCATTTCATTCCCAAGCACTTGAAATGGAACTGATGAAACGAGATATTCCGTATGATTATCG
>PFLZ01000013.1 GCA_002784795.1 Candidatus Magasanikbacteria bacterium CG_4_10_14_0_8_um_filter_42_12 | reverse complement strand
GTCTGCAAAGCTCGCTCCTGCTGATGCGAGCGATGTCGCTGCGCCAGATGTGAGCTGATACCCGCTCCATGCGGTGGCTCCTGTATTTTGATAAATTGCGACGACGCTGACCGGATCTCCCCCAACGGCTTCCACAGATTTTTTTGAAAGACCAATGCGTTTTGCTTCGTATGTTGTCGTTGAGGATGCTTCTTCAGTAGCACCTGGTACGGACAGGTCGCGACCTGTCCCTTCAGACAGCGTTTTGCTATCTGAGATGTCTTGCGTTTCATCAACTATCTTCGGCACAACACGAATATCCAAATAAAAATATCCATTCTCGATCCAAGACCAATTTTCTGCGGCAAGATGAAATTCTTCTTTGTATGTTCCTACTTTTTCTGGTGCATGAAGAAACACACCGAGCTCTCCCACTTCTCCTGGCTTCACCGTCCCTGCCATACGACCAATCTGCTGTGGACTGTTCCAGCCGGTCCCAAAAAATACAGAATTTCTATTGCGAGGCTCCATAGTATAGGCAGAGATAAAATTCTTCCCTTCATTCACCCACGATTTCGTGCCTGTGTTTTTGAACTTGATTTTGACCCATTTTGTCGCTCCGGCCTCTATTGTTACCGGATCCGGCTCGGACTGAGATACAAATTTCGCACTATATGCACTATCACGAATAGTGAGGGCAGGATCAGCAGCATAAACGTGCGATGCTGACATACTAAAGAGGCCTATGGTTACGAAAAGAGAGAGAAAAAAAGCGAAATATTTATTCATAGGGAGTATTATCTTATGAATAAGAAGTATATCAAATTTTGGGAGAGCTTTCCAATTGCGAAAATGCGTGAAAAAGGGTAGAGTGTATATGATCCCTCCCCTATTAGGGGAGGTTAGGTGGCCCGCCTGCAACGCGTTGCGAAGCATTGCGGGCAGGGGTCTTTAGCACGAAACATATGGTGAAATTTCTGTCTGTGTTTTTACATAGTCTTTCTTACTAAAGACCCCCTCTAGCTCCCCCCCCCCGATAGGGGGAGAATTTTCTTCTCTCTATGAGTACTACCCGAAAAATTGCTCACAACACAGCCATACAACTCGCCGGCAAGATTGTTTCCACAGGTCTTGGTCTTGTTGCTATTGGAATGATGACGCGGTATCTCGGTACAGAACGATTTGGGTGGTATGGGACCACATTGGCCTTTTTACAATTTCTGGCGATCCTCATCGACTTTGGACTCATCCCAGTGACAGCACAAATGATGGGAGAGAAAAAAATAGAAGAACAAACGCTCCTCCAAAATTTGCTCGGCTACCGATTTGTGACCGCCTTTCTCTTTCTTGCACTGGCTCCTGCTATTGCGCTTCTTTTCCCTTACCCAATCGAAGTAAAAATCGCTATTTCTTTTACCACGATCAACATGCTTGCCGTTGCCATGAATCAAATTTTTACGGGCTACTATCAGAGCAAATTGAACATGCACATCCAGGCAATTGGTGAAGTCATTGGTAGAATTGTGCTCGTTGGTGGTCTTGCCTTCATGATCTATATGGATGCAGGCTTCATCCCCGTCATGATCGTCCTCACGCTTGCGAGTGTTGCGTATACGGCATACATGTGGATCGCAGCGATGAAGATTGCAAAACCAATATTCGCCTTTGATATGTCGGTCTGGAAAGCCATTACACTCAAAATGTGGCCAGTTGCGATTTCTATTATTTTTAATGTGATGTATCTCAAGGGAGATACGGTGATTCTCTCGCTCTACACAGATTTTTCCCAAGTAGGTATTTATGTCGCAGCATATCGTGTCATCGATATCCTCGCACAGATGGCCATGATGATGATGGGACTCATGCTCCCACTCCTCGCTGCAGCATGGGCACAAAAAAATAGTGAACGCATGCGACAACTGTATCAGCAGAGCTTTGATATGATGATGCTTTTTGCTGTGCCACTGGTTCTGGGTGGTGTGATGCTAGCAACGCCTCTCATGACACTTGTGGCTGGACCAGGATACGAGCATGCAGGTCCTATCTTGTCCTTCTTACTCGTCAGTACATTTTTTCTCTATATTGGTGCAATCTATGGGCACCTCGCCGTTGCTATTGATAAACAAAAACAAACCATGTGGATCTATATCAGCAATGCCATCATCACGGTCATTGGGTATGTTTATTTTATCCCTCGCTATGGACTCTGGGGCGCTGCAGGCATGACACTCTTTAGTGAGGCATATGCGGGTATCATGTTGCTACTCACCGTCCGACATTATGTGAAACTGAAACTCAATATAGAAACATTTGGAAAAATACTTTTTTCTGCATTGGTCATGGCAGCGACGATATATATGTTCAAGCATCTACATGTGTTGATTCTCTTACCTCTCGGCGGTGTCGTCTACATTGCATTTTTGTTTGGACTTGGAGCAGTGTCGAAAGAAACGATGCGAGAGATATTACAGAGAAAAGCATAGTATGAAACACACATACACCTGTATCATCCCATTTTACAATGAAAGCACTCGAATATTGGATACGCTAGAAATTGTAACACAGGTCAACGCTTTTTCGGAGATCATTTGTATCGATGATGGATCTTCAGACAATGCTTTGATAGACATTCAAAAACAATTTCCAGAAGTACAGCTCATGACCTTGCCAACAAATCGAGGTAAAAGTGATGCTATCGCTGCAGGACTTCATGCGACGGAAACATCGCATATTTTTTTGATTGATGCAGATCTCCGATCATTGTCTGATGAAGAACTTTCCTCTGCCATAAAAAAATACGAAACACACCATCTCGACATGCTCATATTGGGAAGACATGATAGCAATCTCTTTGTAAAAATGAATAGAGGTGATATTCTGTTTTCAGGACAACGCATTCTTTCGGTGACAGATCTCCATCATATCTTTTCTATCTCTCCAGATAAATATCAACTAGAGATTGCGATAAATACGTACATGAGAAAAAAGAACGCACGCGTTGCATGGATGCCCTCGTCACTTCTCAATACGTATAAATCCAAAAAATGGGGATTTTTTTCTGGAGTGTCACATGAACTTTCTATGGCATGGGATATCATAAAATACGCTGGTCCTCGTGAATATCTCAGGCAAATTCGTTTATTTGCAAAACAACAAGTATGACATATTTAATGCATCTATGACTTTCCTCTTGCTTATTGTTTATTGTTTATTGTTTATTGCAATCACGTGGCAACGATTTTCTTACGGTGTCTTTTTGGTATTTCTTTTACTCCCAACATACTTGCTTCGATTTTCGATCGGTCCACTCCCGGTGACAATGCTGGAAATAATGATTTGGGTGGTATGTGTGATAGGACTTTTGAAACACGCAAGACAGATCGAAGAATCTCTTCTCACGCTTTTTCACAAACAGAGACTGTTCACAATCGGGACAATACTGTTTCTCATCGGAGCTACCGTATCCGTCTTCACGGCGGTCGACATGCGCACCGCTCTTGGCGAATGGAAAGCATTTTATATAGAACCGTTTGCATTGTTTCTCATACTGTATTTTTCGCGCCAACGATTGCAAGTGCATACAGATATTCTCCTGCCACTCGTACTATCCGGACTTGCCACATCGCTTCTTGCTCTTGTGCAACACTTCACAGGATGGTTGGTGCCATGGGCATTTTGGGAAAATAATGCAACGTATCGCGTGACCGCATGGTATGGCTTTCCAAATGGAGTGGGGCTCTTCTTAGCGCCGCTCGTTGTACTTGCGGCGTCTGTAGTATGGCAAACACTGTTCTGTAGACAACGAGAAAATTGGGATATTGGGAAATGGGGAAATGGGATATTACTTGTTACTTGTTACTTGTTACTTTTTGCAGGACCCCTTGCTATTTTTTATGCAAAATCTACAGGAGGATTGATCGGAGTCCTTGCGGGAATTGGTGTGTTATTTTTGATCAATAAAAAAACAAGATGGCCTGCGTTTGCTATCGGAGTAGTTGGCCTTGTAAGCCTTCTCAGCATCCCAGGCTTTGCAAGCCTAAAAAACGAAGTACTGTTTCAAGATCGCTCAGGACAAATTCGTCTCTCGATGTGGCAAGATACGATACACTTGTTGCAAGATCGTCCGCTCCTCGGTGCAGGATTGGCGTCGTATGAAGAACGTATTATCCCCTATCACACGACCGTCAATGGTGAAGGCATAGAAATCTTTCATCATCCACACAATATTTTTCTGACATTCTACGTCAATCTCGGACTGCTTGGTCTTATTGGATTTGTGATGATACTTCTTGGAATATATTCCGCTTCTGCAAAAAAATATGGCTCTTGGATGCTAGTCGCGGCAGTACTCACAACATTTGTTATCACAGGTCTAGTAGATTCTCCATATATAAAAAATGATTTGGCCATCTTGTTTTGGATTATTCCATTGATGATGGTATATACCAAAGATTCATAGCAATCAGACGTATGGAGGGAAACATGTTTCAACACACATACCGTATTTCTTCTTCGAGATTGCCTGGGTATAATTACGGAAAACCTGGGTGGTAATGCCAAATCATGTATGCACAACCATGCACACGCGGACAAACCATACAAAAATGTCTTTGGTCCACAACAAAACAATGTATCATCAATCATTCGTGGATTCAAAGGTGCATACACCAATCGCATCAAAATGAAAACAAATATCATCCATTTTCCATGGCAATCGCGATTTTATGATCGTATTATCCGCAATGATCGTGCATTATATACCGTACGAAAATACATCCGGAAAATCCGATGAAATGGTGGCAAGACCACCATAATCCATTTGGGAAACACGCTTGAATTTTCTCCCAAAATAGCATAGGATACCGCCCACATGGAGAGGTGTCAGAGTGGTCGAATGTGCCGCTTTCGAAAAGCGGTGTCTCGCAAGGGACCGCGGGTTCGAATCCCGCCCTCTCCGCATATATACAAACACCCACATCCCTTTACCAAAGAGATGTTTTGTGCTATCGTCATGCCGTTCGAACAACCAAACAACGGGGGGAATTTCATGTCAAAGACCACGCCTACTATTTCACAAATCTTCGTGCTCTTCAGTTCGGGCCTCATACTGCTCGGCCTCAGCATACTTCTGTTTTGCGACCGACAGAAGCCTACTCCACTGAACGCTGTCGTCCAGTCGACCTTCTACGAGAAGGGCAAGATGGACCTCATCATCGAGCCGAAGATAAACATCAACACGGGGGTACTTCCTCTCGGTGATGCCCAACAGCTGACACTTACCAAGACTCCGGACAAGTACAAAGTCGTGTTCAAGTGGCTCGAACCGCTTGAAGGTTGTCCGACTACGTACAGCTTCGAGGGCAAAGACATCTTCGACAAGTACAGGGACCGCATCGGAGAAAAGGTGTCGGTCTCCTGCCACGTCACATCCAACAGCAAGGGGAAGTGCCTACGCATCAAGTGCTATAGCATCTTGAAGCCACCAGAACCTGAGCGAGCAGAAGGAGAGTGAGCCACGCCGGCTCACAGACGAAGGGAGTTGCATCAGCAACTCCCTCTTGTTTTTTTTGGATGTACAGCAATACAAAAATACGGTATGATACACATGTATCAAATACATATTGTGTGAAAAAACGTGGCACAGATCTTCATCATTACTTTCTTCAGGATATCAATCCTGTCATTCGCTTTCTGATCCTCTCAGATACCATTGTGATGGGATCTTTGGGATTGCTAGGGCCGATTTTTGCGCTTTTTATTGCAGATTTTATCACGGGAGGAAATGAAGCAGTCGCGGGGCTTGCTGCAGGTATTTATTTGTTTACCAAAAGTGTCCTCCAAATTCCGATTGCACACATGATAGACAACATTCGAGGAGAAAAAGATGATTTTTGGCTCTTGTTTATTTTTACTTTCCTCATGGCACTCGTCCCTCTTTTCTATCTCGTCATCCATACCCCAATCCAACTGTACCTCGTTCAATTTTTATTAGGATTTTTGACCGCGTTTACATTTCCTACCTATATGGCAATCTTCACGCGTCATATTGATAAAAAAAGGAAGGAACAGAATGGGGTGTATACTTTACCCTCACAGATCTGACCAGCGCAGCACTGGCAGCGCTTGGAGGATTTATTGCGGCATATAGTGGATTTCCTATTCTTATTGTCTCTGTGGTGGTCGTATCACTCTTTGGTGCGCTGTTCCTCTGGCCTATCAAGCCGTATCTGAAAATGTCGTCCTAAACAAAAGTTCTATGAAAAGATTTTTGAATATATTTTTTGTGACGCTCGGAGTTATCTTCTTCCTCCTAATTCTTGCAGGAATATATTTTTACGTTGCAGATCCACTTGAATTGAAACCATTGTTCGGTCAAATCTTTGGAGAAGAAACAGCATCCACAACAGAAGAATCCGCAACACCAACAGGCACTACAGACAAACATCCATTGCTCTCCGCATCACAAGAGCAAGCACTCGAAAAAGTTGGGATAAATCCAGCAACATTGCCAACGACCATTACACCAGCGATGGAACAATGTTTTTATGAAAAACTTGGTGCCACGAGAGCAACTGAAATGAAGCTCCCCGCCCCAGAGGGGCGGGGTATCAGTTCTCTATAACAACCGTAATTGGTGACTGCTATGGAGTTCTGTATACT
>PFLZ01000149.1 GCA_002784795.1 Candidatus Magasanikbacteria bacterium CG_4_10_14_0_8_um_filter_42_12 | reverse complement strand
AACATCTCAACATTATATTTAGTGGGATACACGGCGACGCCACCAAAGATTCAGATAGATAAAGTCTCACTCGGCGCAGAAACATGGATACCTTGGGAGAAACGGGAAGATTTGCCAGCGCTTGTTCAGGAATTGAAAGAGCAAGGATACGCAATCATTGCATTAGAGAAAAACAGTGATAGTGAAGATATGAGTAATTTGAAATTAAAAATGAGAAATGTACAGAAGGTGGCATTGATCGTGGGAAACGAAGTGGACGGCATCGAAGAAGATATTCTTTCCTCGTGCGACCACATTGTCCATATCCCCATGCTTGGGAAGAAAGAAAGCCTGAATGTGAGTATTGCGGCTGGCATCGCTATGTACGCACTTCGCTGTCAGTAGTATCTTCACGCGAGCTTTGGTATACTGAACGTATATGGAGACCATGCCAACCACACAATATACAACGCAAATATTCAGACAGCTTTATACGTTTGTGGCACCCGTATTGCCTACAGAACTTGAGGAAGAAATGAGACATGCGCTCGAGCATATAGAGAATGACGCTGAATTGTCGCGTGCAGACATAGAGGACACAATGATTATTTTTGGAAAGCGTGTGTGGCCGTATAGAAAGGCACTTCAAGAAGTCATTGGATTGCACGAGGGTAAGGTCGGTGAGAAATTTTTTCGTGCAGCACTCTCGAGAAAAATGCAAAAAAAATTTGATCAATTTGTCGCACAGGGTGGAACAGTACAGGATATTCATACAGGTGCACCAGCTTCCTTTTTTACGCTTGAGGAACGTATTGAACTCAATCATGCACTCGTCGACATGAATACACATCTCAAGACATACGCCATACAGGCAGTCAAAGGAACGGGACACAAAGAATTTCAAGCATCAGTGCAAGAATTCACCTCTCTTCTCGATAATCTCGAAAATCAACTCAGTGATATCAGAGTCATGGCTGACGATGCGCAGGAGCACCCTATGATCGCCAGAGAGATGCGAGAACACATTAGAGGGTTTGAGCAGGGTCTTGTACTTTTGGGGCAAGAATACAGCCAAGAAGAGATGGAAAAAGCAGGAGACCATTTTCACGGTAGGCGAAGAGAACTGAAGGTGAGAGGATTTGATACGATCATCGTAGTATAAAAAAAGAAGTGATAATTCGCTTCTTTTTCTTTATTTCTCTTCAAGATCTATTGATATCATTTGTTCAGTTCGTCGTATGTCAGCAAGCAATTTTGGACGGGACTTGTGTGAGAGGGTGACATTACAAACAGATTTTCCACCGTGTTTTGCATACAAACATTTTTGACCTGTTTGAATATGTTGTGTAATCGCTTGGAATGATTCAAGCTTTTTTACTTTTCTAAGCCCTACAACATTTTTTAGTATGCCTTCTTTTTTTGCATAAAAATTCAGAACAGCAACAAATGCCTTTTGTTTTTTTCCTACAAATGGCTTTTCTCCCAAACGTGTATAGAGGTCATTGAGTGAGTGATCAATCCCAAAAGAAAGAGCATACATTTCGTGTCTAAACCCACCGATGCGTGGGCCGAGTTCAATGACTTTCCAGCCATCCTCGGTGCGCATGAGTTCTATGTGGGCTACTGTTGACCGCAGATTCATTGCATGGATTGCTTTTTCTGCGACTACTTGGGCTTTTTGTAGGGTAGTAGGCTTTAGTTGTGTTGGTGTGATCCTGAGATATCCAAAAAAATCATCAAATCCAATTGCTTTGCCTGTTTTGACATACACAAGAGGACAAAAGACGACTTCTCCCGTTCTGCTGACATAGGCATCGATGGAGTACATCTCTCCTTCCATAAATTGTTCCACCAAAAGTTTAGGAACCGTTGTTCTATTGTTTTCTTTATAGATTTTTTGAATTTTTTTGAATACTTTTTTTAACGAAGCTCTGAGTTCATCCTCATGGTAGCACATGGTTACCAGCAAACTTGCAGCAAGACCTGCAGGTTTGATCACAAGTGGAAAACCAACTTTCTTTATAATTTTTTCAATAGATTTTTCTTCGGCATCTTTGACGATCGTAAATGATGGGGTAATGGTTTTGTCGTATGCCTCAAAGAGTTGTCTCATTGCAATTTTATCTGTCGACCATTCGAGGCTCTGTGCCGAAGGAAGATTGATGTATGGAAGGTGGGGAACAATTTTAGCAAAAAGAACTGCATTGCCATCTCCGTAAAAAGTCGCTGCTTTGATAGTTGTTTTAAATGGAGAAAGTGTTTTTTCTATATCATGCGGCTTATTAAAATCACATGTGAGAAGTGCATGAATATTTTTTTTCTTGGCGATGAGATCCCAACTTTTCTTGTTTTTGTCACGAAGAACGACAATCTTATATGATGTACCCTTCTTTTTATTATATGTATTTACAGCTTCAATCCCTTTGTTGGAAACGCTGGTGATAAAGAGGATATATTCTTTTTGTTTTGGCATAGAGACAAGAGAGAAAGAAAGCGCACCTGTTGGGAAAGGTACGACTTTCAAAGTTTTTGTTAAATAGCATTATGTCTATTCCACTTGGATATCTACCGTCTGTTCGATGCGTCGTATGTCTGCAAGGAGTTCCGATTTATCCTTGTGGAAGAGGACAAGATTGAAGACACTCGTGCCGCCATGTTGTGCAAATTTACATGTGTCTCCAACTTTTTGGTTTATATACAAACGTTCAAGAGATTTGAGTTCTTGAATTTTTTTGATTCCACCAATTTTTACCAGCTTTCCTTCTTTTTTCCCAAAAAATTTCATCGCTGCTGAGTATCCTTGTATCTTTTTTTTCACATCTACTTTTTTCCCAGCGCGTGTCAGTACATCGTTCATGGTGTGGTTCATTCCAAAAGAAAATTCATAGAGCATATGTCTGAATCCGCCTACACGAGCACCTATTTCTATGATTTTCCACCCTTGTTCTGTTTTGAACAATTCTACATGTGCTGTTGTCGCTCTGAGTCCTAATGCACGGATACCTTGTCCTGCGGCCTCCTCTGCTGCGGCTACGCTGTCTGTATTGAGATTTGGTGGTGTCATCTGAAGATAGCCAAAGAAGTCATCAAATCCTATAGATTTTCCTGTCTTGATACTTACGAGTGGACAGTATGATATTTTTCCAGAAGGACTTACAAATGCATCAAGAGAGTACATTTGTCCTTCAATAAATTCCTCCACAAGTACTTTTGGTGTCCAATTTCCACCGGTTTCTTGATATACAGCATCAATTTCTTTAAATACTTTCTTGAGAAATGATTCAAGTTCTTCTTTGTGATAACACATCCCGACAAGTCGGCTTGCTGCCAATCCTGCAGGTTTTACCATCACTGGAAATACCAGCGTGTCTTCAATATGTTTAATAGTTTGTTTGTCTACTTTTTCTACAATCAAAAAATTTGGTGAGAGCGCTGGATTGTATCGTTTCAAATGTTGTCGCATGAGAATCTTGTCACTTGCCCATGACAATGATTTTTCAGTCGGTGTGCGTACATATGGAACATACGGGATCACACGCTGCAATCTCGGAATCATATCATCTCCTCGAACCGTGACGACCCATATCTCATCTTGAAGTGAAGAAAGTGCTTTTTGGAGTGATTCATCCGAAGAAAAATCACAGGTGAGGATGATATCAAGATCATCAAATGGTGGTCTTGTTTGGTCAGTGAATTTTTGTTTTGGATCGTAGAGTAGTCCTATACGATATGTGACATCATGCTTTTTTCCATATGCACGAATAGCCTCCACCATGTGGGGGTACACTTTGCCAATATACAAAATGATATTTTTTTTTGGTTTGTCATCTGGTACATGTTTGACCACTCTGATCATGTGATCATACAGCTTGCCCACAAGGGCAAGTGGCACCAAAAGGTTGTCAGTTGTTTTTTTCATAATAGGTTGCTACGTGGGTCAGAGTATAGCAGAATATCCCTATTTGTCAATGATGGAGATGTGAGAATTGGCTATATGTAGGAGTTTTATAGCTTCTTTGGGTGCACTGTTCTATGCGTTTCGATGATAGAGAGAATTCCTTTTTTTGAAAGCAATCCTTCTTGGGCTCCAAATTTTTGGATGACCCCTCCTGCGTTTGCAGTGCCCCACATCATTGCTTCTTTCACATCCTTGCCATGTATGATGGCAGAGAGGAATCCGCTGGTATACGCATCCCCGGCACCAGTTTTTGCTTCTGCCTTTATTGGATATGGGGGCATCATGTATTGTTCTTTTCCTTGTGCAGCATAGGAACCCCTGGTTCCATCTGTAATGACCACCGTATGAGGTCCTTTTGTGAGGAGTGTTTTGAGGAGTGATGGGATACTCGAACGAGTTGTTTTGTTTGCGAGTTTTGCGGCTTCTTCTTTATTGACAATGAGTACAGAGACCTGGGACAAGAGTTGTTGAATCGTTTCAAGTCCATGAGAAAATTGGTATGAGCCAGGATTCATGGCAAGGCGTACATCTGGGTTCTTTTTCAAATAGGAGACAAGTTGTTTTTGCAATATGTCAAAATGCTTGCCAAGTGATGTGTAATAAATCCATTTTGTATCAGGAAGTGTAGGGAGTGCATATTTTCTTTCGGCATGGTACGAGAGAATGGTTCTCTCACTCGCATAATTGAGGACGACGGAATATCGTGTTTCTTTGTTTTTATGTATTTTTATGAGTGAGAGATCTATCTCTGCTTTTTGGAGTGCATCAAGGACAACTTGTCCATTGATGTCATCGCCAAGTTCAGTCACAATCGCAGTATGCAGACCTGTTTTCTTTGCGCCTACCGCAACATTGGCAGCGTTTCCACCGACGGAATGAGTACTCTGTTCTATAGACATTTTTTCTGCATAATTGAAACACAGTTTTTTTTGATTTTTATCAAGCGTACATCCTGTATTTCCTTCGTCAATAACAAAAAAAATATCAACAAGTGAATCTCCTATAGTGATAAGGTCAAACATATGCAATAAACAATTAACAACTAACAATTAACAATCTTTCTGCACAGGTACCAGTAATTGTTATTTCTGTCTGGGTTCCAGATGTTTGGTTCGGACAAATGTTTTGTAGCGTTGCAAATCTTCTGGGCTGTGTTTGTGCAACCCTAGCATGATTTCTACGAATTCGACAAGAGATGCGACGGCAAGTGCTGCCATGGCAACAGTAAAAATGACATTGTGAATGTAGATGGCATAAATGAGCAGACCTCCTGTACCGATAAGTCGAATCAGATCTTGGCGATGTTCTTTTTCTATGAACACGGCATAGACGAGGAAGAGGATGGAAATGCCAGCACCAACAAAGATCCATGTTTCGGCAACAGAGGAGGGGAGGTATGGCATGAATGTTTCGAGTAACATAGATAATTAACAACTAACAATAAACAATTAACATTTTTTACCGTTTCTTTCGGATATGCATGAGTTCGAAGATACTTGCGATGGTGAAGATGATCTGGAGGGAAATGAAGATGGGGTCTTTCAAGTACGAACTGTAGGTAAGCAGGAGGAGGCCGCCGATGATAAAGACAATATTTCGTGTCATTGCCTTTTTTGTGATCACGCCGTAGGTGATGAAGAGGAGGCCTATAGCGCCAAATATTTTAAACATCATACTTGTAAGGTCGCTAAGGTTTCTGACGTTTGTAAGGTTTTTAGACTGTAGAAGACTTGGTAACCTTAACAACATGAGAAACTTCTTTACGTATAGTGTATCAAAATTTGCATAGTATTGAAATAGATCGTTGTCTCTCTTTCCTCCCTTCCTTTTTGTCACCAAAAAGGAACAAAAAGTGTCAGGGGAAAGAACTCGCCTGTGACGCCGCTCATGAAGTACTCATTGACAAGCGGCGGAGGCTCAGACAGCTTTCCCCTTGAAACCCCTCTGTCTAATAAACATCGCTACAACAAAAAGACCAATGGTTTTGCCATTGATCTTTTGTTACGTGTTATGTGATGTGTGTTACGTGCTAAGTGGTTCCCATCGATTGATGTAGTCGATCGCAGAGAGTGCTGCGGTGGCACCGTGTCCAGCTGAAATAATAATTTGTTTGTATGGAATATCCGTGACATCGCCCGCTGCAAAAACACCTGCACACGTTGTTTCACATTTCAGTGAGACTTCAATTTCACCTTGCTTGTTTTTATTCCCACACGTGACAAAGTCTGAATTTGGGATCATGCCGATGTGCACCATGACGCCGTCGGTCGCAATTTCTTTTGATTCATTTGTAACCGTGTCTGTGTAGCGTAGTCCCGTGACAAAGTCTGTGCCAAGAATGTCTGTGGTATTTGCATTGTAAATAATCTCAACATTCTCGAGCGCTTTTACTTTGTTGACAAGCACGGTCTCAGCTTTTGGAAAACCACCTTGCGTTTTTGGATCGTCAGCATATTTTGTGACGAGGTATACCTTGTCAGCAATGCCTGTCATCATGAGCGCGGATTCGACTGCTGCATTTCCAGCTCCAACCGTTGCGGTAGTTTTTCCTTTATACAGTGGTCCGTCACAGACGGTACAGTACGTGACACCTTTGTGTTTTAAGGCTTCTTCTCCCGGAAGAGACAGATGTCGAGGGTGAATGCCACTTGCGATGATGACAGCTTTTGTTTTGTATTCTATTGCTTCAGCGCCAAACTTCGCATGGACGATGTGGATGTTTCCTTCCTGAGTGATTTTTGTTACTTCGTG
>PFLZ01000128.1 GCA_002784795.1 Candidatus Magasanikbacteria bacterium CG_4_10_14_0_8_um_filter_42_12 | reverse complement strand
CACCGGTTCAAATCCGGTCCCCGCAACGAAAAGTGGCGTTTGTAGAGCGACACTTCTGCAGATATTGTTGAGTAAAGAATCTCACTGTTCCCAAAATATAAAAAGGCGCCACCTCGTTGCAGGCAACGGGGGCAAAGTGCGGTTTACCGCGTGGCGACCGAAGGGAGCTTTATGCGGTAATAGCTCAGTTGGCTAGAGCGCTTCCTTGCCAAGGAAGAGGTCGCCAGTTCGAATCTGGTTTACCGCTCATATGTACAAGGGGGACACATTTGTTTATTTTCTTCAAAGTGTCAGCAACCCTGACCGATTTTATGTTGGGATTACACTCGTCGCCAGAAAGGAAGAGCGTTTGGCAGAACACAATCGTGGACAGACTAAATCAACTTCTCGTTTTGTCCCATGGGTTTGTATCTATTCAGAAACATACAAAACAAAATCAGAAGCTCAAAAAAGAGAACAGTATTTGAAAAGTATTAAGGGCTTTAGAGAACGAAAAAGTATTTGTGAGAAGTATAAAGATAATAGCTCAGTTGGGTAGAGGCGCCCGTCCGGGAGGTCGCCGGTTTAAATCCGGTTTACCGCTCAGGAAAATAGTTCTTTTGAACTATTTTTTTATATTCATGTTACAGAATAGTCCCCAGTTTCATCTATACAGTATATATGTACTGTGATATACTATTCGCATATTTCCGGTTGGATCAGACCTCCCGGATCTACTGTATGGTTTATCAAAAACCACCCTCTTTATCAGGGTGGTTTTTGTATGTATAGAGATCTTGCTATATATAAAAAAACACAGCGTAGTATACACTGTGTTTTTTTGTCGGAGTGAAAGGACTTGAACCTTCGACCCCCTGGTCCCAAACCAGGTGCTCTAGCCAACTGAGCTACACTCCGGGGCTTCATTTTGCTCCGCAGACTCCTTTATCTTCTAAAGAGTGTGTGAGGCGTTTTCGCAATTGTGCATATGCACGGCTTTTGAGTTTTAGTTTACTTTCTCGTAGTCGTGCATCCTTTTCGGCTTTATATGCTTCGTAGTATATAAGCTCGAGAGGTCGACGTGGTTTTGTGGAGATAACCTCGCCATTGTTATGTTGTGCCATTCTTCTTTTTAGATCATTTGTTGATCCTATATATGCGTTTCCGTCTTTATTACTTTTGAGTATGTAGACGTAGAACATAGATATATGGAAGACTGGTCAGTGTTTCCCTCAAAGGCAATTTCAGATATTTTGTATCTGAAGGTGCCGAGGCACCACACCAACTTGAGCAAGAGACGAAGTCTCTTGTCTAAGTTGGCGTGGTGCCGAGGGAGAGAATCGGACTCTCGACACGAGGCTCTTCAGGCCCCTGCTCTACCACTGAGCTACCTCGGCATAAAAACAAGCAATG
>PFLZ01000139.1 GCA_002784795.1 Candidatus Magasanikbacteria bacterium CG_4_10_14_0_8_um_filter_42_12 | reverse complement strand
CATTACTCTATGCATCTTTTAGACTCCAGACGCATGTCAAGCTGTACGAATTAGAGCATGGTATAACGATCGATAGTATCGAGGAAAAATACAGAAGGAAAAAACAACAATTTGTTGATTCGATTGAGCATATCGACGTATGATCACTTTTTTTTCTTCACTATACAAATCCAATAAGTACCTGCCAACGTACATAAAGAATCTAAAATTTTTCTCGCATGTTCTTATTGCAAATGATATAGATTTTGAGTTCCTTGTCATTGTAAATGATGCTACGGAAAAAGAGCGTGTTTTAAAAAAAATATTTGGAGATTGTGATTGGTTTAGGTATATGGAGATTCCACGTGAACCATTATATGCTACCTGGAATAGAGCCATCGCAGAAAGTACAGGTGATATTATTGGTTTCTGGCATGTCGATGATGTACGATATCCTGAGGCAGTTATCGAGGCACTCAAATTATGTACGACCGGTGCTGATCTTGTATATTTTCCATTTACCATAAAGTGGTATATAAATATTTTCCATTTACCCATTCTTGTGAAATGGAAAAAAATTAAGAAATTTGATTCTAAAACTTTTGGTGACTCTATGTCTTTCGGTCCTTTTTTTCTTTTTACTAGAGCACTGTATAATGCTGTTGGGCCATTTGATGAACAGCTTACCATTGTTGCTGATTTTGATTGGTGTATACGAGCAAGTAAAGTGGCAAAAAAGATCAGTCTATGCACTGTCGAGGCTGGAATTTTTCGAGTCGATGGAAATGGTTTAAGTTCTGGGGGAAAGACAAAGCATACAGTAGAAAATAATATAGTGTACCAACGTCACAATGTATTATCTAAGATAGAAGACGTTGATATTGATCATAGGCTCGAATACAAAGTTGATGCAATATTGTGTGATGGAAAGTGGTATGATAGTTTAACTTTGAAAAAAGTTATTTCTTAGTATATGTTAAATATAATTTCTAAATCATACAGTGACAAGAAAGTCCGCGGTCCCAAAAAAGTTGTGGAAAATCTTATAAAAGGATTGGACATACTTGGATATCCATACGTTATTAATAAGTCTTTGGACTCATGTCGTCGTTTGTGGATACATGATGACAACAGAGCTCTTAGATTCGTTAGCAAACTAAAACATGCAAAAGTGATAGCATGACCAAATATATCTTTCAAAAAAAAATATGAAAATATTATTCTTTTACAGCCATCTGTATGGTCAAGGGATTTTTGTGTAACATACAGATATAACGATGGTCCTGTCGATGTCTGGGCTGCTGGTATCGACACTACATATTTTTCTCCGAGTGAGATTAATGAGACAAAGGAGTATGTATTGATTTATTACAAAAAAAGATCTAAGCAAGCATTATATGCCGTAATACATACGTTGGAAAAAAAACATTTGTCTTATAAACTGATCGTGTATGGTGAATATCAAGAAAAAGATTATCTTTATGTAGTACAGAAAGCAAAATATGTCATTTGGGTAGGCTGTGCAGAAAGTCAAGGGATAGCATTGCAAGAGACGTTGGCATGCAATGTACCTATACTTGTGTGGGATGTAGAAAAATTAGGAGACTGGCAACCAAAAAATAAGAGTGAAGAAAATTTTTTTAGTGAAAAAGAAAGAAAATACACTAAAGCAACGAGCGCACCATATTTTTCACAAAGATGTGGTATCGTGTTCATTTCAGAAAAAAAGCTCAATAGTGCTATTGAAACTATGGAGCAAAAGTATAATACATTTCATCCACGTTCGTATGTAGTTAAAAACCTAAGCTTGGAGGTGCAGGCGTATGCTTTTCTCACACTGTATGAAAAACACTACAGCATGTCAATAGAATCAGGTTTTAGTGAGAAATTGTTTGACAACAAAAATTGGATAACAAATCATGTAATAGATAAAGGGTTGGTAAGTATAGAAAAAATGCTTATGTATTTGCGTAGGGAGTAGTTCATGAAAAGATTTCGTTCATCTTGTGAGTGTAAGATAGATTAATTATGCTTTTCAACTCTTTTAGCTATTTACTTTTTTTCCCAACGGTCGTTACACTGTTTTTTTGGTTACCACATAGGTATCGATGGCTTCTACTATTGTTGGCCAGCTGCTTTTTTTATATGTCATTTATACCGGCATATATTTTTATATTATTATGTTTAATTGTTGTAGATTATGTATTAGCAATTTGGATGGAGGGTTTGGATGGAATAAAGAAAAAGCAAGTATTGATTGGAGGTATAGTACTGACATGTGTCCCCCTTTTTATTTTTAAATATTTTAATTTTTTTAACAGTAATATTGCTGGATTAGCCAACGTGCTTCACTGGAACTACTCGATTGAATCACTTCATTGGATTTTGCCCATTGGGTTATCTTTTCATACATTCCAGAGCCTGAGCTATCTCATCGAAGTATATTGGGGTAAACAAAAAGCTGAAAGGCACCTTGGTATTTTTTCGGTGTATGTCATGTTTTTTCCGCAATTGGTAGCAGGACCTATCGAAAGACCTGGAAACTTACTGCATCAATTTTACAAAAAACATGAATTTGTATATGAGCGAGTGGTAAGTGGTTTAAAATTGATAGTATGGGGGTTGTTTAAAAAAGTGGTAATAGCAAACCAAATTGCTAAAATGGTAGATGGTGTGTATAGTGATCCTCATGGCGTAGGGGCAATCTCTCTCGTCGTCGCAACCATTTTTTTTGCGTTCCAAATTTACTGTGACTTTTCTGGGTATTCTGATATGGCGATCGGTTCTGCGCGAGTTATGGGCTTTCATTTGATGAAAAATTTTGATAGACCATATTTTTCTCAATCAATATCAGAATTTTGGAGGAGATGGCATATTTCATTGTTTGGATGGTTTAGGGACTATATATACATACCGTTAGGGGGTAGTCGGGTTTCACCGTTTAGATGGTGTATCAATATTTTGGTAGTATTTTTGATAAGCGGACTGTGGCATGGGGCGAATTGGACGTTTGTTATATGGGGTGGTATGCAAGGTATCTTTATCATAGCTTCACGATGCACGGAGAAGATACGTAATGCTATATACAAATATACCCGGTTGTTTCAAATGACTCGTACGAAAGCCATAATAAAGATCACATTTACTTTTTCGCTTGTGTGTTTTAGTTGGATCTTTTTCAGAGCAAATAGTATCGCTGATGCATTGTATGTTGTGGGTAATATATTTGGTGGATTCATGAAAACTATCCGTTCATTTCCAGATATACATGCTGATATGTTCAGACAATTGCTCTTAGGGAGATCGTTTATGGAATTTGTTGTTGTAATCGTTTCTGTTGCACTCATGTTGGGTGTGGAATTTTTGGAAAGAAAAAAGGATATCGTTGAAGAACTTGCATACAGACGGTGGTGGGTGCGGTGGATTGTATATTATGGGTTTGTATTGTGGATTTTATTTTTTGGTGTTTTTGATAAGTCGCCATTCATTTATTTTCAATTTTGATGAAAACGCTTGTAATAAAATTGTTTATTTTTTTTGTGCTGGTGTATACGACGATCAGTCTGTTTAGCTTATTTGCAAGAGAAGAATTGGATCCGGATAATTATTTAGCAACCACGATAGACAAACATGCACGACTCAACAGTATGGAGTCGCCCAAAATTATATTTGTCGGTGATTCTAGTCTTGCCTTTGGGTTAGATGCAAAAACTATTGAAGGAGCATTGCAAAGACCGACAAGTAATATGGGGTTGCACGCAGCACTCGGTTTAGAGTTTACTTTCAAAGAAATTGGTGATACTATCAATAAGAATGATGTTGTGTTCCTTTCATTTCATTACTATCCAAACGATATGGATATAAATCAAGGAGTTATCTGTCATACACTTGATTTCTATCCACGTCTAAAACAGCGGATTGTGACGAACCCTTTGGATGGTCTTAGATTAGATCTTATTTGTAAGATAAAGCGCATACGTCGGTATATCGTAAACAGACGAGCGAGCCTAGTACCAAATGAAGGAGAGTCACTTGTTGTAGAAGGATCCCTAGAAGTGTTCAGCTATGCAAGAAGTTCATTTACAGAGTATGGTGATGTACGAGATTCTCTCTACAAAACATCTGAGATAAATTTTGAGGGTGCATCCCAGGACATGAATATAGTGAGTCAATGGAAGACAATACGTGAAATACAGGTGTTTAGCAAACATGTTCAGAGCCACGGCGCATCAATATATTTTGTTTTCCCTCCGTATCCAAAAAGTAAATATGAATATAATTCTGAATTTATTGAAAAATTCGCCGATATGTTAAGAAAAAATACGGATATGAATATACTTGGGTCACCTATGTCGTTCACATTTTCAGATGATTCATTTTTTAATTCTGACTATCATTTGACATCGTTTGGAAAGAAAGAATATACCAAAAGAATTATTGGATTATTAAAAAGTTCTTTTGAAGCACAAGTCCGCTAAGTCGTAACATAAGTATGGTATGAAATTACATCTCGGTTGCGGTGGAACATATCTAGATGGATATGTAAATATTGACTATCCCACAACAGAACAGACAATAATGAACGTCAGGGCTGATATCTACCAAGATATTACGACCCTTTCGTATGAAGAAGGGAGTATTGATGAAATTAGGACGCATCATATGTTTGAGCATTTTAATCGTTCTGATGCATTATTTCTTCTTGCAAGATGGAGAAGATGGCTCAAGCCCGAAGGCCAGCTTGTTATAGAGACACCAGATTATTTTTGGTGTAGTGTTTTTTATATATTTGCCCCTTTCAAATTTCGTATGAGGTTAGGAAGGCATGTGATGGGTAGTCAAGAAGCAGATTGGGCAGACCATTTAGATTTTTGGGATAAAAAAAAATTTAAAAAAGTATTGAAAACATTTGGTTTTACGTCAATAAAATTTTCTCATCCTATATACAGAAATTTTCTTCCAAATGTGACGGTACGATGTCAAAAATCAGTTCGTAGTATAGATGATCAGGCGGTACTTGCAGAGATATTGTCATGGTATATTGTTCCTGGAGAAGACCCTGAGGTACTTATGAAAAACTGGTTTGCGAATACAAAGCTTCCAACATAGTCTCCGTAGTCTAAGGTACGTATATGAAGTCGATTCACATAAAAGCAGGATTGGGTAATCAAATGTTCCAATATGTGTACGGAAGGAGCTTGGAATTAGCTGGTAAAAAAGTCGTATTTGATCTTTCTTTTTTTTATGGTAACAAAGCAAAAGGGGACACCTCTCGTGAGTTTACACTTGATAAGTTTAACATAAAAACAAATGCATTATTTGTACAACATAGGAGGTATCCTTTGTATGCATTGTACAAGAAATTTCTCCGTCTTTTAGGGCACAAAGTTGAGGAATATTTTCAAGAAGATACATATGTAAAACACATTGAACAGCATATACGAAACGAGTTTACACTGAGAGATCCACTGTCAAAAAAAGCACAAGATATACGAAAGAAAATACAGAGTACAACATCGGTTTCCATACACGTGCGTCGCGGTGACTATGTTTCCAATAAAGAAACTCATGCTTACCATGGCCTTTGTTCTCTTACATACTATCAAGAAGCAATGAGACATATAGCACAGGAAGTTGTGTCCCCATCGTACTTTATATTTTCTGATGATAGCGCATGGGCAAAGGAGTATTTGAATGTGTCAGGCGCCATATTTGTTTCAGACTTTGAGTTTCCTGATTATGAAGATCTCATGCTTATGAGTGAGTGTAAATACAATATTATTGCAAATAGTAGTTTTAGTTGGTGGGGTGCATGGCTGAATACATATGAAAAAAAAATAGTCATTGCCCCAAAGAAGTGGTTCCAAGCGTCAAAGACAAGTGAGTATAGCATTGTTCCTTCATCATGGATACGAATATGATAAAACCACGTGTATCAATAATCATGTCCACATACAATGATGGACAATACATCCAAGAAAGTATAGAGGGTGTGTTGCGTCAGACCTATGCCAATTTTGAATTCATCATTATTGATGATTGTTCTACAGATAATACAGAGCAGATAATTACTGATATACAGGACAAACGAATACAGTATGTTTATAATGAAAGAAATAAAGGATTGATTACAAATTTAAATAAAGGTATTGCAATCGCAAAGGGGGAGTACATCGCTAGAATAGATAGTGATGATGCCTGGATAGATCCTGATAAGTTGAAAAAACAAGTGTTGTTTTTGGACACGCATCCTGACTATGCACTGATAGGTAGCGATGCTGAAGTATATACTTCAGATGGTGTTCGCCTGTATACCATTATTCATCCACATACCGATGCAGACATTCGTTCAGTCATGCTCCGAAAAAATTGTTTTGTTCATTCGAGTGTGGTTTTTCGAAAAGATGTTGCTCTGTCGTCTGGTCTCTATGCCCCGTCAGAAAAATATGTGGAAGATTATGGGTTGTGGCTCAGAATGGGACAAACACATAAGATGGCAAATGTAGCAGAACCATCTGTGTCATATTTGCATAATGAAACAGGGGAAACACAACAGCATAATCTTGCTCAGATACAAGCAAACATACGTATGATACAAACATATAAAAAGACGTATCCACAATTTTTTGTTGGGATGCTTCGGTGGCGAATGAAATATTTGGTTGTTCGGTTTGGCGGACTAGGTATGATCAATCGCATGAAATCACATACATGAACATCCTCTACCTTATCACAAAATCAGAAGCGGGCGGCGCACAGACACATGTCTATCAATTGTGTCAGGCTTTTCGAGATGCACATACTCTCACTGTCGTCGCAAACCCTGGAGGATGGTTGGAGGAAGAATGCAAAAAATTGCACGTATCTTTTATCCCGAACCCATATTTTTCAAATAATCTCAATCCCTTGCGTGTATTGAAATCTTTTTTTACGATAAAAAAAATTATACATGAGGTGAAGCCAGACATTGTTCATTGCCATAGCTCCGTGGCTGGTTTTTTGGGTCGTCTTGCCATCAGAAAAAAGATTCCCACTGTCTATACCGCGCATGGATGGGGATTTAATACTGGCATTGGTTTCCTTCAAAAGTGGATAGCTATTATTTCAGAAAAAATTGTAGCAAACTATACGAGCAATATCATTTGTGTTTCTGATTTTGTCAAAGAATTGGGTATGCAGTATCACATTGCAACACCTGATACGTTTCATGTTATCTATAATGGTGTGGAAGTCCAACAAAGAATATCAGAAGAACATTCTGATATTCGTATTACCTTTGTTGGCAGACTCGCCTCACCCAAAAAGCCTTTGGTATTGCTGGAAGCAATAGGTCTTTTGACACCTGACATGCAACGTAGGATATATACACGCATCGTTGGGGATGGCAGCCAGAAAGATGAGCTTGTAACATATCTAACAGCGCAAATGATCCAGAATGCTGAATTCATGGGGAGTTTGTCTCGAGAGCGTATCTTTGATATCCTTCATCACTCTGATATCTTTGTCTTTCTATCTGACTGGGAAGGATTTCCTATGTCTATATTGGAAGCCATGAGCTGTGGGTTGCCCATTATTGCCTCAGATGTTGGTGGCATCCGAGAGATGGTGGGGGATACAAATGGTATCTTGCTGGCGCAAACTACTCCTGAACTTGTCGCAACAAGTATTGAGCGATTGGTCACAGAGAGCGAGACTCGCCAACGCATGGGGGATATGTCATCTCAGATTGTCAGAGAACAGTTTTCTGTAGATCATATGGTACAGCAGATACAACAGGTATACGATGATCTTGTTTGATAAATAGAATATATGAACGTGTTATATATCGGTGCTGGCTTTGTCGGCGTATGTTCTGCAGCTGTTGCTGCAGATGGAGGACATACGGCGCTTGTGTTTGATATAGATGAAAAAAAAGTACACGCATTTGGAAGTGGTGATAAAAACACAATAGATAGTTGTTTGTATGAAAAAGGTTTGAGTGATCTTCTCACCACCCATGCAGATCGTATTCGTTTTACTACTGCATACAAGGAAGTTGATGCATTTCTTGATACGTGTGATCTCATTTTTATTTGTCTGCCAACGCCTGAAGTCGCCGAGACTGGTGAGAGTAACCTGTCGTATTATTATGCAGGTCTAGAGAAAATAGCAGCGTCATTAATGTTACGAAACGATGGTAGACAAACACAGTATATTGCTATCGTCAACAAAAGTACTGTTCCCATCAATATGGCGGACGAAACACAACGTGTGCTCGAAAGTCATGGTGTTCGTAATGTTGGTGTTGTTTCGAATCCAGAATTTCTTGTTGAGGGAAAGGCTATTGAAGGATCACTTCATCCCGATAGGATTGTTATCGGTGCATGGACAGAAAAAGATTTTTCGGTTTTGCGCAGATTTTATGAACGATTTGTCGATGTTCCCGACACGCAGTATATTGAAGTTAACCCTAAAGAAGCTGCTGCTGGGAAATTGTTGGCAAATTATTATCTTTTTGCAAAACTTGCTGTGTGTTTTGATGTTATTGGAAGAACGGCTGAATCATTTGCTGATGTTCAATTTGAATCCTTAAAAAAAATAGTTTCAAGTGATGCGCGTATTGGTAGTTGGGGATTCCATGATAGTCTGTATGCTGGTGGTAGCTGTTTGATAAAAGATACACGCTCATTGGCATATCAGCTCCACGAAGTTGGACAAGATGTGTCATTACTTCAAGAAACGTATGATGCAAACAATCGACAATTGGATCTCTTTTTAGCTCGAGCAACCACGGAAGCAGGAGTAGTATGGAAAGAAAAAAAAATAGCATTGCTTGGCACTGCATTCAAGCGTGATACCAATGATGTCCGCAATTCACCAAGTTTTCATATTGTAGAAGTATGTCAGGAACAGCAGGTGTCACAGATTGTTATCTACGATCCATCTGCTATGTCAACATTTCAACAACACGTTCCTTCGTCAGAACTGATTCAATATGTGGACAGTGCGGAAATGGCTGTCAATCAAGCTGATATTATTATTATCGCTACGGACTGGCCATCATTCAAAAATGTTTCTACCATAGTATTACAACAAGAAAAAAAGCCATTGATTATGGACGGAAGACGTCTGTTGCAAGAGGGTTATTCGGCATTACGTCAGCATGGATGTGATATCATTGCCGTGGGTTCTCCTTTCTTGCCAAAACAGGTGTAGATGTGGCATTGTACATATACGTTTTTTAGTATAAATAATAGATAATATGGCACGTTGTCTCGTAACTGGAGGAGCAGGGTTTATCGGTTCTCATCTTACTGATCAACTTCTCGCAGATGGACACGAAGTGATTGTGATAGATAGTCTTCTTTTGGGAAAGCGAGAATTTGTGAATGAAAAAGCATCGTTTCAGGAAATGGATATTCGTGAATTTTCAAAGATGTTACCTCTCTGTAATGGTATTGATGTTATATTTCATCTAGCTGCTGATCCACGCTTGCCATTGTCCATCGAGGATCCACAGGAAACACATGCCGTAAATGTAACAGGAACACTCAATGTGCTTGATGCTGCTCGACAAGCTGGAGTAAAAAAGGTGATCATTACTTCTTCTGCTGCAGTCTACGGTGATGAACCTCTTCCTATCTCAGAAGATATGGTACCACGACCAAAAAGTCCATATGGTATGCATAAACATATGGATGAACAATACGCTCGGTTGTTTCATGATTTGTATGGACTAGAGACTGTCTCTCTCCGATATTTCAATGTGTATGGTCCGCGTAAACTCGCAAATGGGGGCTATCCAATGGTGATCCCGGTATTTTTGGAGCAGCAAAAAAAAGGACAGCCACTCACCATTACAGGTGATGGAAATCAAACACGTGATTATGTGCATGTCTCAGATGTTGTTCGAGCAAACATTCTTGCTTGGCAGTCTGATGTTCATAGCGGAGAACCTATCAATATTGCGAATGGAGTTCAGACCAGTGTGAATGAAATTGCGACACTCATAGGTGGAGAAAAAACATATATTTCAGAAAGAAAAGGTGAAGTACGTTTTATGCAGGCCAACATTTCAAAAGCAAAAGAACTCCTGGGGTGGGAGCCTACGGTTGAATTGGCAGATGGAATCGCTGAACTAAAGAAAACGTGGAACATCGCATAAGAAGGAAAGATCGTGCGTGTTTCCACGAAAGATTGCGCTTCGTTATACCTCGAGCATTTTTGTTCCCCTGAGATTGCTTCTACAACGAAAGACTACATCCCGACGTTGTCGGGATTAAGATTATTTTTTGCTAACCTGCCTGCGGGCAGGCGCAAAAAAAGATTGAAGACTATACATGACGACACGCACGGTATTCCCTGAACGTCTGGATATGTAACATAATCTTCAATTTTGTTTTGCGTAAGCAAAAAGTAATCTTAGCGAAGCGTAATCTTTCGTGGGAATATTACTGTCCCTTGCTCTTACTTCAAACTGCATTCTACATTCAAAAATCTTCATTCTACAATATTTATTGTCCCATCCCACGCATCACGACATTGATCGTCTTCAAGAGAATAGACAGATCGAGTAACATCGATCTGTTTTTTATATAATATAAATCGTACTGCAGTTTTTGCAGAGATTGTTCGAGCGTGTCTGTGTAGTGTTGATTCACCTGTGCCCAGCCGGTGATGCCTGGTTTTACGAGATGACGCACTTGGTAGTAAGACATGTCGTTCTCGAGTTGAGAGACAATTTCTGGTCGTTCTGGACGCGGGCCGATAATACTGATATCGCCACGTATAAGATTGATCGCTTGTGGCAGTTCATCGATACGAGATTTTCTGAGAAATCTGCCTACATGTGTGACGCGTGCATCATTTTTTGTGGCAAATTGGACTCCTTCTGTCTCGGCACTTCCATCTGGTGCCAGCGCGTACATAGAACGAAATTTAAATAAGGTAAATGTCGTCGCTGACATACCCACACGTTCTTGACGAAAGATAATATTTCCTTTTGATTCTATCCGTATCGCGAGCGCGATAGCAGGGTACAGTATGCAGAGGCATAGGAACATCAGTAATCCAATTATGACATCAAAGATTCTGCGGATCCTGCCATATACTGGATGGACACTTTGTTGCAAGTGATCCAAAAACCAATGCTCGGAAAAAATATACGGGGGGATACGTCCAGTAATCGATTCATAAAGTGTTGCCAGACTCACGATGTTTGTTTGCCAAAAAAGGAGCTCATATAATTCTTGTACAATAGAGGCATCATGTTTGATATTGTATGCAACCACTACCGTGTCAATGGTATGTACGGAAACAGAGGGACGAATCGCTTTGATAGAATCATAAAAAGTGGTGTTGGGATATTTTGCTTTATCAATATTCTTTGGTCCTGCGACCCACGCTGCAAGTGCATAGCCACGTTCTGGCATGTCATAAATAAGATCTGCAAGTTCAGTCATTTCTTCCATATCTCCAATAAAGAGGATTGGGGAGATAAGTGCTTTTGTTGCGACCAGTGATGAAAAGATCATCCGCCAGATTGCGACAAGAGAATATCCTGCCATGACACTCAGGAGGAGTACTGTTTTTGGTGAAATGATTTTTTGTGGCAACATGTAAAAGAACATAATACCCACAACAATATTGACCATGCTCGCCTGGAGCATACGTGAAAACAGCACCGAACGGTGTTTGTGACGTGCCAGTTCATACAGGCCATTGATATAATTGATGATGACCCAGATACCAATAAGAATCAGAAAGAGCGGTATTGCTTTTTCCAACTCTTGTGCTGTTGGAAATCGAAGATTCCTGAGTGACATCCCAGCAAGGACTCCCAACAATAACGAAAGGACGTCTCCTAAGAGAAGAATGAGTTGTTTGGCACGGTATTTGTTATGCATATGAGTATTCACACAATTGCTCCTGTTGTGAAAATATAGTATACTTATGAGCAGATAAAGTATAGCTCTATGAAGCGAAAAAATCAAATAATAGCATTGACTCTCGGAATACTAGTGGTGGGGTGTCTTGCTGTATTCCCAATTCGTACGAATGCTGATACCACAAAACAAATCATGATCAATGATGACGATACCGAGACGTCTACAAGAGACGTTGTGTTGGAATTCAATGCACCGACAGGAGTGACCTTGATGCGTGTGTCTGAATCATATTCGCCAGCAGCAATATCATGGTCACCGTATCGACAAAAGATTGCATGGACCTTGTCTCGAAATGAAGGAACAAAGACGGTCTTTGTACAGTTTCGATATAGAGATGGCAGTACTACTGAAATCTATAAAGATACCATAACCCTTGTTGCGTCTGATGACACCGATACACAAAAAGCTGTGATCAATGGCGGTGAGACCTCTACCAAATCACGAAAGGTCACCCTTTCTCTCACGTATAATAATGGAACTGAAGATGTTTTTATTAGCAATACACGAGAGTTTGCGGCATTCAATAGGTATGAGCCAACAGCAAAGATTGAATGGACATTGACAAAAGGTGGCGGAGAAAAAACAGTATACGTCCAATTTATGAAAGCCAATGGTGACTATCAAACAGTACAAGACACTATTGATTACGAAGAACAGCCAGATGAAATTCCAGGAGGGACTATTGTCCGATCTCCCGATTCACAGATGTATTATATTGGGTTTGATGGACAAATACATCCGTTTTTACATGCTTCCGTGTTTCATTCTTGGTTTGACAGTATTTCTGAGACAAAGATACGGACCGTCACCAATGTTGAATTGAGACAATATCAAGTTGGCAAATCTGTCTGTATTCGCGGTGGTACGTGGTTGGTCAAGTTTGGCAATTTGCCACAGATGTATGCTGTCGAGCTTGGGTGTCGTCTTGTCCCACTGTTATCAGATGTAGAAGCACAATTGATATATGGAGAACAGTGGAGAAAACGTGTTGTGGTACTCAGTGAAATTGAAAGCGCAAATTATACCATCCTAAATCGAGGTGTAGAGGATAAAGACAATGACATTATTGATAAGGATAATGATGGTGTGGATGCTCTCACCGAAGATATGTATGGCAGTAATGATCGATTGCCTGATAGTGATGGTGATGGGCTAAGTGATGTAGAAGAAATAGCTGTATGGTTCACAGACCCAATCGACAGTGATACTGATAATGATGGTATGCGAGATAAAGAACAAGTACTCACAGAGTTTCTCCCTGGTATAACAAAAAAAGAAGATCGCATAGGCACAGGTGTGTATCGGTATCCAGGAGGTCTCCTCATCCATTCACGAGATGATGACAAATATTATATGAGTCACGTTGATGGATTTACGTATTATATGTCACGACGAACTTCTGATAATATTTTTACCTCAAATCATTTTGATACAACCTTTGTCGTCCCATCCTCACCGCAACTTTCATTCACGGTGCGCAGTGGGTGGTATGTACAGCCTAGTGCAGAGGTGCTCATGTATCCTTCGTTAATAACAACATTAGAGAATTTGTATGTTTTATAAAAAGAGAGTAGTAGGAATCATTGTGGTTTTTTTTGCGGTACTCTGTATGCCTCAGTTTGTGCACGCCGTGAATGATCCTCTTTCACAGCAATGGGCCTACAATGATACCGGCGTCTATGCTGCGTGGGCAAAAACACAAGGGTCACGTGATGTTATTGTCGCAGTTATTGACAATGGATTTGATATGTTGCATCCAGATATCCTGGGCAATGCATGGACAAATACAGATGAAGTAGCAAACAATGGTATTGATGATGATAACAATGGATATATAGACGATGTCTGGGGATGGAGTTTTATTCCAGAAGATGTTGATGGCGATGGTGTATTGAGTGACCGAGAATTGCTCGGGATGAACAATCCACGCCCACGTCCAGAAGGATTGACGAATGAGCAAAAACAAGAAGGTATTTTGCACCACGGTACGGTCGTAGCGGGGCTTATTGGCGCAGTAGGAAATAATGCAAAAGGACTCTCAGGCGTAGCGCAGCAAGTACGACTTATGAATGTCAGAGTGGTAGATGAATCAGGACAGGGGACATTCAATATGCTGGATGAAGCAATCCGCTATGCAGTAGACAATGGTGCCTCTGTGATCAATATGAGTTTGGTGGGCCCTGGCAACGAAGAGATAACGGCCGCAATTGAATATGCATACAAAGAAGGTGTCGTCGTGGTTGCCGCAGCAGGAAACAATCGTCAAGATTTGAATTTGTCACCTCTGTATCCGCTTTGTGAAGACGCTGGCGTGGGAGAACAACGTATCCTGGGTGTGAGTTCTATCGATGAAGCACATCATATCAGTTCTTTTTCCAATCAAGGGTCTACGTGTATTGATATTACTGCGCCGGGAGATGGTGTGACCTCCACTGTTCGATTTTCACCTACAAATGGGTTGACTGAACAGTATCTCGGTGGATGGCATGGCACATCGTTTGCCGCGCCACTCGTTAGCGGTGCCGCCGCGTTGGTCAAAGCAATTCAGCCATCCTGGGGCCCAAAAGAAATTTATACCGCACTCTTGTCTACGGTGCATCGTACTGCTGGACAGGATGACGCTGTCTACAAGGAGCTGTTTGGTGCAGGACTGTTGCAGGTAGACAAGGCTGTTGCTTATGCACTCGAGCGAGTGACGGCCAATAAAGATTTTCAAGATATCCTTTTTGTATCGGCTCAGACAGGAGTGTCTGAAAATTCTATGGAATGGCACCCATCCACTGTCTATAGCAACACGCTTCAGAATATTGATGATGTGACAATGTATGCATTTGACGGACAATCTGGCTATCTGACAGTACAGAAAAAAAATAATGCCGAGCGTCTCATTACACGATACACAGAAGACTGGGAATCTGTCGGTTCATTTGCTGTATCAGCGGTTGGTCCATTGCATATCGCATCATTTGAGAATACCATTTTTGTGTCCCCAGAATATTCTGACACACTTCTTTTTTCTGCGTATTCTCTTTCAGGATCTTTATTGACAGAATACCATGTTACACACGAGCACAGTGGTGCCTCACTTGGTGTATCTGAGAGTGGTGTACTCTATACCTACTCAGCGCAACCGTCATTGACGGTACAGCGCTTTGATGCACCGTTTACCCAGGAAACGTCACATTTCACTGTACAGAGTTTGTCAAAACGTGGCAGTATCGCAGTTGCTGATATAGACGGAGATCATATAGAAGAACTTGCGCTTGGTGGAGCCGTGGGAGACCGTCCACTCATGAGTTATTATGAACAGGATGGAACGTACAGGCGAACATTTATTGCATATGATTCATATGTTCATGGATTTTCGATACATTCTGTCGATTATGATCGAGATGGCAGAGATGATATTGTGACAATCCCATATGCAAATACACAGCCTGTGCGTATCTGGACAAACAAATCAAAAAAAATTGCAGAATGGCAAACATTTTCTTCATCACGGATTGTTGATCAAATAGCAACAGTTCGTTTTTTCTAACCTGTCACTATGAACGACACTCATCCAATTTTTGAGAAAAAAAACGTCCTCGTTACCGGTGGTGCTGGATTTCTTGGGACGCATCTGTGTGAGCGACTCTTGAAAGAAGCAAAGGTAATTTGTGTGGATGACTTGTCAAATTCAACGATTCAAAATATTGATCATCTGTTGCAATATCCAGATTTTGAGTTCATCAAATATGATGCAACCCATCATCTTGATCTCAGTGAGTTTCCAGAACTTGATAAGTTTGGTATCAAATACCAAGGGATTCAGGAAGTATATCATTTGGCATGCCCCACAAGTCCAAAAAACTTTCAGAATTTAAAATTACATTCACTCCATGCCAATTCACGAGCCATGCTTTCCACACTTGATTTGGCGGTGAAGTATCGAGCAAAGTATTTGTTTACGTCGAGTTCTGTTGTGTATGGGGCACCTGAAGACAGACAGTTTTTTCACGAAGAAGATGAAGGTATTGTCAATCATCTTTCTCCACGTGCGTGTTATGATGAAGGAAAACGATTCGCCGAGACATGTGTAGAGACATATCGTCAGGTGCATGGGATCGATACAAAAATTGCTCGTGTGTTTACAACATACGGTCCACGTATGAAATTGCGCGATGGTCTTCTCATCCCTGATTTTATTTTGGATGCATTGGCGGGGAGGGACTTAGCTATTTTTGGAACTGAAGATTTGGTACAGTCACTGTGTTATATTTCTGATATGGTAGATGGGCTTGTACGGCTCATGCATGCTGGGCCAGACGTTCCCATTGTCAACTTGGGTGTCGATGAACCAATGAAGATGGTGGATGTTGCAAACAAAATTATTGCGATGACAGGATCTTCTTCCCGAGTAACATTTGAAGAACCACTCGAATTTATGACCAAAAAGGGATTGCCAGATTTGACAAAGGCAAAAGAAGATCTTGGGTGGATCCCACTCGTACGTCTTGACGAAGGGCTTCGAAAGACGATTGACTATACCATCGCAAATAAAGAAATGCTTGATTTGTCCCGCCAGCGGATGTAAGGTAGTGCCACTATGTTTTTGGCTATTGTCCCGGCATACAATGAATCTGAACGCGTAGGCTCTGTTGTACGGAGTCTTCTTGCTCATGTCGATGCGGTGGTGGTGGTCGATGATGGGTCAATGGATGATACGGCAGAGGTCGCGAGAGAGGCTGGTGCGGTCGTGATTCGTCACAGACTCAATAGGGGACAGGGCGCTGCTCTTGAAACAGGACATACCTACGCACGAAACATTGGCGCGACGTATGTATTGCATTTTGATGCTGATGGACAATTTTCTGTCGATGATATCGAGCCTGCACTCAGTGTGATGAAAAAAGAACACGTGGATATTATCTTTGGAACACGTTATATAGATACGCGTTCAAATGTGCCGTGGACAAAAAAATACATCTTGCGCCCAGTCGGGAAATTGGTGGATCGCCTTTTTGGTGGGGTACATTTGTCTGATGCGCATAATGGATTTCGTATATTTAACAAAAAAGCGCTAGAGCATATGCATCTTTCTCATTCTGGTATGGCACACGCAAGTGAAATTCCCGCACTGGTAAAAAAGCATAACCTATCCTATATTGAAGTTCCGGTATCTGTGACGTACCATGAATATGGACAGGGGATTGGTGGTGGGGTACGGGTTGTGAGAGATTTAGTATTGGGAAAGTTTAGTAAGTAGTACTTTGTAAATGGTACATCGTAAATGGTACTGAGAACTATTTACGAATTGCCATTTACTAATTACCAATTATATGATCATCTTTCAATTTTTATTCCTCCTTTTTTCACTGTTTGCCATCGGTACTGTTGTCAAACGAAAAAAGGATGCCGTGATGTCAAACATAGGCACTGCATTTTGGATGTTCTTTTGGGTGCTCGCTGATGTTGTGGTCTTTTTTCCAGACAGCACAACACTTTTTGCAAATAGATTGGGGATCGGACGTGGATCAGACTTGATTACCTATGTATCTCTGGCGCTTGTGTTTTTTGTGCTTTTTCGCTTGCATGTAAAACTTCATGAAATTCAGCGAGACATTACAAGTCTTGTGAGAAAAGATGCATTGGAAGATAGAGACGTATAATATGGGTATTCAGGTAGAATTCAATCCAGATCTCGCGTTGCGACATATCAGTGAATATGACGCTGGTCGTCGAAAGGAAGCCGAGTGTATTCCAGCCTCCTTACAGAAAGGCAACACATATTCTTTTTTGAAACAAGGACAGCGAAATTATTGGCTTGAAGGAGAAATTCCATTGTTGCAAACAAAAGGAAATGGAGACCTTTCACTTCCTCTTGCAAGCATACAAATAACAGAAGCAACGCATATTATGAAAGAAAACGTACTATGGACACAGGGAATCTATCTGGTAAAAGAAGTGTTTGAAGATGCCACCGTGCATTTCAATGGATTTGCAAAAATAGATCCCCAAGAAGCAATAAACAAATAACCTATTACGTACTACGTGTTACTTATTACTTTTTTTTAAACTTTCTAAAAGCACTACCTCCGTTATCTAGATTCCCTTGTTAATAGAACTTCCTATGCGTATTGCTCACATTGTGTGTTCGTATCCTCCCTACTATGGTGGCATGGGCAATGTTGTGTTACAGACAGTGCAGGAATTGGGGAAGCGTGGGCATGATGTAGAAGTCATTACTCCGTTGTACCATACAGCACCTTCTACAACTCCAGAAGAATTTTCCGCCCAAGGCGGATCCGCCTTGGGCGGAGAGCCCGCAGGGAAGCTGGTTGACTATGCACGTCGGGTAACCCCGAGTATCCAATATGGAAATGCGGCAAGAATTCCACAAGTAGCAAATGAATTAGACGAATTTGATCTTGTGCATTTGCATTATCCCTTTTATGGGACGGCAAATCTTGTCAGAAAATGGAAACTTCGCAATCCACACAAGCCGCTCGTTATCACGTATCACATGGATTCACGAGCGCCAGGATGGAAAGGATTGTTTTTCAAATATTACAATACATTTTGGATGCCACGCATTTTGGGGAGTGCGGATCTTCTCATTGCCAGTTCGTTTGAGTATATCGAAGCAAGCGATGCTGCGCAGATATTTCATGCAGGCAGAGACAAATGGCGCGAGCTTCCCTTTGGTGTGGATATCGAACGATTTCAACCAAGAGAAAAGCCAATGGATCTTTTTCAGCAAGCTGGTTTTGATCCAGCTCTGCCAACTATTCTTTTTGTAGGTGGCATGGACCCAGCGCATTATTTCAAAGGGGTGGATGTGCTTCTCAAGGCACTGCTGAGGCTGAAAAAGAATGAGTATAGCGTACAAGCCTTTTTTGTGGGAGATGGAGACCTGAGAGCCCGATATGAAGCTCAGGCAAAAGGATATGGTCTCCAGGAGAGTGTCAAATTCCTTGGGTATGTCGAAGATGCATTGTTACCCATTGTATACAATGCTGCAGATTTGTTTGTGTTACCTTCTACGACACGTGGTGAAGCGTTTGGTATGGTCCTTCTCGAAGCGTTGGCAAGTGGGGTGCCTGTGGTCGCGAGTGATCTTGCAGGTGTACGCAGTGTTGCAGAAGAGGGAGGCATGGTGTTTCCTCCGGGAGATGATGTTGCACTTGCAGAAGGTATTGCCGGATATATCACGGATCCTCAAAACAAGGAAGATTTTTCGGCAGTGGCTCGTCAGATTGCCATCGAAACATATTCCTGGCCACGAATTATTGATCAGCTAGAAGATTGGTATACTGAACTTGTTCAATAATAGAGAAAATTGCTATACTACCATGCAGTTGATTGGATTATTAGTTAATTAGTTTATATAGAAACTAATAGTGAAAGAAATATGGAATGATGTGGCAAGTGTGTAGATCGGTGAGTTCAATTGCAGCGAACATTGCAGAAGGACATGGACGTTTTCATTTTCAAGAAAATATTCAGTTCTGCAGGCAGGCGCGTGGTTCACTCTTGGAAACAAAAGACCATCTTATCTTTATCCGTGATGCTCAGCTGCTCGTCGGGGTGTCACATGAAGGCATTGATGAGTTACTAGAATTGTGTGTTCAGATTTATGCGAAACTCAATGGCTACATTGCATATCTCAAGAAAAGAAAAAATAATTTCACGAATAAACAGAGAGACAAATAAACTAATAATCAAATTAACTAATTTACTAATACTCTCACATATGGGCAAATTCAAAAAAGGTGTCGTACTCGGTGGCGTCCTCGGCGCTGCACTCGTCTGGCTCAACACGAGTACAAAGGGAAAACACTACCGTAGCAAACTTGTTGACCAAGCTGCTGATGTCTATGAAAAAGTAAAACAAGAAGTAGAAGCAACAGGGGCAATAGATAACATGAACAAGAATAAATATGTTGCGCTCGTGAAGAAAACCGTTGACAAATATGCAATAGAAAATGGCATGGCAGCAAGTGTGAAAAATACGATTATTCGTTTGCTCAGTAGTCAATGGGCAACTTTTAAAAAAGAAGTGAAAAAATAGTCTATGTCATCTCTTGGAACATATTTTGATACTGCCGTCAAAGCAGGGGCATCCGATATTCATCTCGTAGCAGGGGAATTTCCTATGATTCGAGTAGAAGGAGTGCTCACCAATATCGCAGAAAAAGAACTTACCGAGACCATTGTCACAACTCTTGTCAATGAATTACTCTCTTCGGATCAGCGAAAAGCATTTGAAGAAAAAAAAGATGCAGATGTGAGTTATGAACATGGCGATGTGCGATTTCGTGTGAATGTGCATAGTCAAGATGGAAAAATGGGAATTGCTGCGCGTATCATCCCAAAAACAATTCCTACACCAGAGCAACTTCGGTTTGAGCCAGTGTTGCTCGATGCCCCAAATTTGCTTGACGGACTCGTGCTGGTTGTCGGACCAACCGGTCATGGAAAATCGACAACTATTGCAAGCATGATCGAAGAGATCAACAAAACAAGAAAAGCACATATCATGACAATCGAAGATCCTATTGAGTTTGTTTTTGAGGATAAAGAAAGTCTCATTGAACAGCGAGAAATTGGTATCGACACGCCATCGTTTGCGAGTGCACTCAAACATGTTCTTAGACAAGATCCTGATGTGGTGGTTGTGGGAGAAATGCGTGATCCCGAAACGATTGCAACCGTCTTGACTGCCGCAGAAACAGGACACCTTGTATTTTCTACTCTGCATACGTCTTCTGCAGCCGAAGCGATCGAACGTATTGTCGATGTATTTGAAGGGGCAAAACAAAAGCAAGTGCTGATTCAGCTCTCAGCCGTGCTTCGTGTTGTCGTGTCTCAGCAGCTCATCCCAACGGTAGACGGAAAACGAGTTGTTGCTCGAGAAATATTGATCAACACTCCAGCGGTATCAAATCTGATTCGAGAAAATAATATTGCACAGATAGGCAGTGTACTCCAAACCAATGCAAAAGAAGGAATGATTTCAATCGGACGTGCTGTCGAAGCACTGGAAAAAGAAGGATTGATAGATGAAGAGACGGCAAAGAAACGTACAGAAAAGCAACGAAAAGCATAGTGCTTCAACACATATCTTTTGCCCCCTTGCTCTATGTCACGGAAGATAGTTCGAAATAGAAATACTGCCGTTGCCTCGCACTATAGTGAGGAAGTGGCTGAAACAGCGCGGCTCAAGATTGCCGCGCTTTGTATCGTGGCAGTGACAGTTCTTCTCGTCATGCGTCTTTTTTTTATCATGGTCCTCCAGCATGGATTTTATACGGCGCTTGCAGCTGGTTCGCATACATTGTATGAACAATTATTTCCTGATAGAGGAAGTGTTTATATACAGGATTCACGTACAGGAGAAGAATTTCCCCTTGCTATCAATAAAGATGTGTTTACAATATTTGTCGATACACGTCAGGTAGAAACAGAAGAAGATGCAAACAATGTCGTGGATGCATTGGCCGCTGCATTTTCGTATGATGATGAAAAAAAACTCGATGTGTTTTCGCGCATATATGGAACGCAAGATCCTTACGAACCTGTCGAGCAAGATGTTGAGGAATCAATTGTTGATAGTTTGAAAGAAAAAACATTGCCAGGGCTTGGGTTTGTGCGTCATCCTGTTCGCTATTATCCAGAAGGAACGCTTGCAGCGCAAACAATTGGGTTTGTAGGAAAGACGGACGATGGGAGTGATATCGGACGCTATGGGATAGAAGGATATTGGCAGGAAGAACTCGCGGGGAGTGGCGGATTTCTCGAAGCGAGCAAAAGTCTTGGTGGGGGTGTCATTGCCTTTGCATCAAAATCATTCAAACCTGCGCATGATGGTTCTGATATACTCCTGACCCTCGATAGAACCTTGCAGTATAAGGCCTGTGAGCGTATGAGAGTGGCTATGGAGGAGTATGAAGCTACCAGTGGCGCCCTACTCATTTTGGACCCCAAAACAGGCGCTATACGGGCGATGTGCTCTTTGCCAGATTTTGATCCCAATACATACAATCATGTAGATGATGTACGGGTATACAACAATACCACGATTTTTACGCCATACGAGCCTGGATCTATTTTCAAACCAATGACTATGGCAGGAGCACTCAATGAAAACAAGGTTACTCCTGATACCTATTTTTATGATAGTGGATCAGTGGATGCCAATTGTACCAAACCTATCAAAAACGCAAATGATAAAAAATATGAGGATCAGACCATGACTGGCATTCTTGAAAATTCTATTAATACAGGAATGGTGTTTGTCGTACAACAACTTGGGAAACATCCTTTTATTTCGTATCTGGAATCATTTGGTTTTGGCGTCAAAACAGGGATTCGACTCGACAGTGAGACGACAGGAACCATCGACTCACTGTATGTGAATAAAAAAGATGATGTAGATTGTTATACCGCTACGGCTTCGTTTGGACAAGGTATCACCGCAACACCGTTGCAGATGGTGAGTGCGTTTGGGGCGATTGCAAACGGAGGCAAGATGATGAAACCATATATTGTACAAGAAATTAGACATGCTGATGGAAAGATAGAACGAACAATCCCACAAGTATCACGTGATGTCGTCAGTCGTGAATCATCAACACTATTGTCTGCGATGTTGGTGCGTGTTATTGATAGTGGACAGGCAGGTATTGCTGCAATTCCAGGCTATTATATTGCGGGTAAAACAGGGACTGCACAGATCGCTGGTGCCGGTGGGTATTCCATAGATACCAATCATTCGTTTGTAGGATTTGGTCCTGCTGATGATCCAAAATTTGTGATGCTGGTCAAGTTTGAAAAACCACGTCGAGCATATTCTGTGAGTACGGCAGCGCCAGTATTTGCAGATGTTGGTGCATTCATTATGGATTACTATCATGTACCACCGAGTAGATAAATAACCACGGTACAACAAACAAAAAACAATACACAATGAACCTGTGTATTGTTTTTTTGTGTTGTTCTTTTGTGTCAGGGGGGAGAATCGAACTCCCGACCTTAGGGTTATGAGTCCTACGCTCTAACCGACTGAGCTACCCTGACAGTGTAAAGGACCTTCGGTCCCACGCAGCAAGCCAGTAAGGTATATGTTGATGGCTTGCCACGTGGGAACGAAGTGAGTTTTACGTCGTAGCCCGTAGGGGAATCGAACCCCTGTTACTAGGATGAGAACCTAGCGTCCTAGCCACTAGACGAACGGGCCTTGCTTCATACCTGTATGCAGGCAGTGAGCAAGAGTATACTACCACACCAACTTAGCCAGATGACGTAGTCTTCAACTCGAGTTGGTGTGGTAGTATAGACAAAAAAGTACTTTTCGTCAATACAACACCCCGACCGAAAAAGAATAGGCCGGGGTGTTGGAAGAGAAATGAATTACATGGAGCCTGGTGTGCTGGTCTCAGTATGTGCAGGCATTGGTTTCTTTTTTTTGAGACAATCTTTGAGGGCTTTTCCTGCTTTGAATTTTGGAACGGTCACAGGTGGGATCTGAATTTTTTCTGTAGGGTTCTGTGGATTGACTCCTGTGCGTCCTGCGCGTGTTTTTGCACTAAATGCGCCAAATCCTGCAATGGTCACAGACCCATCTTGCTGGAGCGTTGTCATGACAACATCGACAAATGCGGCAATCATGTCTTCTGCTTCTTTTTTTGAAACGCCAACTTTTTCTGCGATGCGCTCTGCAAGCGCAGCTTTGTTTACTTTATGCATACGAGTAGAGTTATTTCAAACTATAGCAATAGTATACAGCATTGATTATTTATGTCAACAGAGCAGAGAATAAGGTTTTTGATGTTGGTAAGGTTTCTAAGGTAACTAAGGTTGTCATAAAAAAAGGCACGTCTTTTCATAGACGTACCTTTCAAATTACAGAACTTTAAAAACATCAGCAACCTTAAAAACCTTACCAACATTATTATCTTGCGTACTCAATCACGCGTGTTTCACGAATAACGTTGACTTTGATTTCACCTGGATATTGCAATTCACTTTCAATTTTTCGAGCAATATCTTTTGCGAGATTGTATGCTGCGTAGTCATCAATCTCTTCTGGCGTGACAAAGACACGTACTTCACGTCCAGCCTGAATAGCGTAGACTTTATCAATACCTGGGAAGCTCATAGCTGTTTCTTCCAATTCTTTGAGTCTACTCACATACTGTTCATATGTATCTCGGCGTGCACCTGTGCGTGATGCAGAGATGGCGTCTGCTGCCATGACAAGTTTTGTCAGGAGGAGTGGGGGATTGGTATCATGGTGTGTATTGCAAACTTCTGCAAAATCAGCATGCATGTTGAATTTTTCCATGATTTTCTTTCCGATTTCTGTATGTGCACCCTCTGTATCATGGTCAATAGCTTTTCCAATATCATGAAAAAAACCTGCTTTTCGAGCATGCGCTGGATCCATTCCTACTTCTTCTGCAATGAGGCCTGCAATATGCCCAACTTCGAGAGAATGGTTCAAGACATTTTGTCCATAACTTGTTCGATATTTCAAACGGCCAACGATGGAAGCGAGTTTTGGATCTGATGCAATAATACCCATTTCTTGGAGGGCTGCTTCACCCGATTTTTTCAAATCAATCGCAAGATCACGTTTTGCTTCTTCGATATATTCTTCAATTTTTGCTGGCTGAATACGACCATCTTTGATCAGTTTTTCAATCGCGAGTTGACAGACACGGCGACGAATAGGGGAGAAGCTAGAAATAACAAGCATTTCTGGTGTTTCATCAATGATGATTTCACATCCGGTCATGCGTTCGATTGTTTTGATATTTCGTCCTTCTTTTCCAATAATGCGTCCTTTCATTTCATCACTTGGAAGGCTGACGGCAGACGCTGTTGTTTCTGACGCATGGCTCGATGCAGTCCGTTGCATGCAACATACCATGATATCTTGTGCTTTTGCTTCGAGCTCTTCTGCACCAACATTTTCCATCTTTCGGACTCTATTGAGCAGATCGTCTTGTGCTGTTTCTTCGATTTTTAGAAGCAATTCTTCCTTTGCTTGGTCTTTTGTGTATGTGGCAACGGTTGCGAGCTTATCCACAATTTCATCTTTTTTTGCTTGTATTTCTGCTTCAACTGTTTTGACTTTTTCTACTTTTTCTTGAAGTTCTGATTTTTTGTCTTCAACTTCCAGCAGTTTTTTATCAAACGTTTCTTCACGGTGTTCGAGTCGTTGTTGCATTTTTCGCAACTCTTGGCGACGTTCTTCCTCCTCTTTTTTTGCATCATCGATGACCTTGATAGCTTTTTCTTTTGCTTCAAGGATGATCTGCTGTTCTTGTGTTTTTGCCTCGGTGAGCTTTCGTTCTGCGATTGCTTCCACATTGGTGGCATTGCCTTTTGCAATCTTCATGCGCAGTACATACCCAATACCGAGACCAGCAAGTCCGCCAACAAGGGCGAGGACCAGGCTCATGGTAGATATCATAAAAAACATGTGTCAGGCCATGTCCCTAGGTGAATTGTGGAAGATAGTGAAAAACCCCAGCAGGCTAGCAGCCGGCAAGGAGAATATTTTTGTCACTGATGTGTGAGGCAAGAAATTTCATTTTTTCGCTATATTCAGCCACATTTCAGTCTTTCGGAGTCATGGCAGTACTGAATAAATTTGTACAGACACTATAGCAAGCAGATTTGATTTTGTCAATCTCTTTACGTAACAAGTAATAAGTAACAAGTATCGTATACTAGAGGGATCTTATATCATTCTGAATATTATCCACAGTCAGATCTTCTACTTCAATCGCATTTTCTACACTATATTCTCCAATCTTTGTTCTTCTAAGTTCCTCACAATATGCCCCGGTGCCTAGGACTTGTCCGATGTCGTGGGCGAGCGTTCTGATATATGTGCCTGTGGAGCAGGAGACGCGGAGGGTTATAGTTGAGAGTGAAGAAAGTTCCCTCCCTTTACTAAGGGGAGGGTTAGGGTGGGGTTGTCGGTCTACCGATGTCTTTGCTTCTGCGTAACCCCCCTCCAACTCCCCCCTACTAGGGGGGAGAGTTTTCATCTCCAATAGCTCTATCTCATACATTTCAATCTCACTCGGCTGTCTTTCTATTTCTATACCTTTTCGCGCGAGCTCATACAGTTTTTTTCCCCCCACTTTCTTTGCACTATACATTGGGGGAAGTTGGGATTGTTTCCCAATGAAGCTATTTAGTACATTTGAAATGTGGGATTTGGAAATTGTTTGCTTCTTGTGATTTGTTTCTTGTATGGTGCCGGTTCGATCAAATGTATCAGAGGTTGCGCCGAGTCGTATGGTGGCAATATATTCTTTTTTCATTCCTTTAAATTCATCGAGCCGTTTTGTTGCATCACGTCCAACGCCGACAATAAGCAGGCCTGTCGCAAATGGATCAAGTGTCCCGGCATGGCCTACTTTAGGTTTTAGGTTATAGGTATTAGGTTCTTTCTTTGCCTGTTGTCGGGCAATACCACGGATACGGGCAACGACGTCGTGGCTGGTCCAGTCAACGGGTTTATCTATAAGAATGAATCCTGATTGCATAGAAAGACTAAAAGGTTATGTTTCACCTAACGGTGAAACAAGATTGAAAGAATGAAGCTCCCCGCCCCAGAGGGGCGGGGTATCAGTTCTCTATAACAACCGTAATTGGTGAC
>PFLZ01000010.1 GCA_002784795.1 Candidatus Magasanikbacteria bacterium CG_4_10_14_0_8_um_filter_42_12 | reverse complement strand
ATCTCGGTAAAGAAATGCAGGGGGCTACTCCATTCGAAAAATTCCTTTCATTCTCCTAAAGTGTTACCCCTAATGGGTGACCGTACAGAAAGAAATAATGAACGTTGTATGTACCACCTCCAATACATATAGTTTTTGAGGTTGCTAAGGTTTTTAACGTAATTAACGTTACTTATAAACCGTAATTACCTTTCTAACCTTACAAACATTAGATACATACATTGGAGGTGGGCGACGTAGAAAAGAGAGAGGACGCCCGGACCAAGTAATCTCGCAATGCGAGTTGGTCCACGGCGTGCGGGGATGCCGTACCTCGTGAGATCTCAGTTGAGTCTTTCCTGCCTGTTGCGCTTCTTGCGCTTGCTGGCCTTCTCGCGGTCGAGCCAGTTGCGCTGCTCAGCAGCAGTCAGACCATGTGGCATGGTCCGGGACGACACGCAGTTTCTGATAGGCTGCATGTCCTCTTCCCGCAAGAGACGGAAGAGTGTGAGCGGAATGAAGATAGCGTTCCACCGAACTCGCTTGCAGGACTCGGCAACAGCCTGATCAAACATGTCGTTCCCCTTGAGGCATTGCTCACGTATGAGCAAATGTATCCGGAGAGTGATACCAAACTGGCACCACTCTTGATCCAGACGGGTGCATATAAATAGTATTCGTATGCTACATGCATCCATCTGGATCATTTTCTACGTCGCAATATTTGCTGTCAATCATATTCCTATGACACACAACAGTTTTCAAAGAACAATCTTGAGAACATGCAATGTTTCTCAGAATAACATTGTTTTTCCAAACAATATTGATCCCAGAAACATTTTTTTTAAACGAAAACACCCCGCTCTATCCGAGTCGGGGTGTTGTATGTGTATGTGTGTGATCTATCCTTTGCATTCGCAATTATCACATCCGCATCCATCTGCATACAACACCCCTATCGGTGTAATGAAGTTGAGATTGAGCCATGTAAAGCGGCCAAACACAACATCCACCACGAGGAGGAGGTGCTTTTGAATCATTTGGATTGCGGAGAAATAGTTGTTCATACTTGTATAAGTATACGATGCAGAATGAAATGGGTCAAGGTTAGTTATCCACAGATGTTGCATCTAGTGACAACGCTCCTACTACATGCCACGAAAGATTACGCTTCGCTAAGACTATTTTCACCTGCGGTGAAAAAGACTGAAGATTACGTCTCAATATTGTCATCCTGAATCAAGTTCAGGATCTGTACCACCTCAGACGTTCTCGATAAGAGAGATTCTGAATCAAGTTCAGAATGACATCTTATGATAATCTTCTGCTCTTTTTTTCGCTAGCAAAAGTAATCTTAGCGAAGCGTAATCTTTCTTTGCATCACATTTGTCCCTACAAAAAAACACGTACCAATTGTGATACGTGTTATGTGTTATGTGTTACGTGCTTACCCACGTTCCTCTTCAATATACACATGCATATAATCCGTCTTGTCGTATTCGAACAAATCTTCGTCTTTGAAAAATCTCGCAACTTCTGACTGTGCAGTCTCTACTGAATCTGATGCATGGATTACATTGCAGGCGACACTCATCGCAAAGTCTCCGCGGATAGAACCAGCTTCTGCTTCACGAGCTTTTGTGATACCAGTGATTTTTCGAACCGTGTTTGCTGCATCGAGTCCTTCCCAACACTGAACAATAGCAGGAGCACTCATCATAAATTCTTCTACGCCAGGATAAAATGGCTTGTCTGCAATATGTGCATAGTGTTCTCGGAGAATATCTTGTTCAAGACGTACCATACGAGTCCCTACGAGCTTCAGACCTTTTTGTTCAAATCGTGACGTAATCTGCCCAAACAATCCACGCTGAATTGCGTCTGGCTTTATGATCACGAGTGTTTTTTCTTTTACGCCTTCAAATGTCATACTTTTTTTGTTTAATTTTGGGCTGAGTATATAGAAATAGACCATGTTTGTCAATGGGGGTACTGTGAATCGTTCTTTCCTAATATGGTTATATTGTCTCATTGCGAGATTATCATATTGTTATGAAAAATTCACTTATATTATTTGATGATATGACTCACTAATAAAGTCTTGATACCCTAATTGTTCAAGCACATTTTTGGCATCTATAACTTTTTTTTTGTTTCGAGAATAAACCTCAAAAAAAATCCTTCCTTTGGCCTCTTCAATGAAATCAAAAGCACACTCCAATCCACATTGTGGCCATCTGTATAGATCTTTTCTGCGGTGCAACTCCCTTATTATTACTTTTTTATCCAATTTCAACATCACAGAAAGATCCACAAAATTCGTAATATCAAACACCTGTCCATCAAACATTATATTGTAATAGGGTCTTGCCTAGCAGAATATGGTATAATGCTAGTATATGACCATTAAGTACGCTAAAATAAGCGAAAAGTTAATAAAGAAAATTCTAAAATA
>PFLZ01000118.1 GCA_002784795.1 Candidatus Magasanikbacteria bacterium CG_4_10_14_0_8_um_filter_42_12 | reverse complement strand
TTCATTTGACGTCATCATCGGAGCAAGTTTTTCTGGGCTTACCCTCGCGCATCACTTGCCAAAAACATACAAGGTGTTGGTCGTTGACGCAAAGCCTGCTGTAGGATCGAGTGTTGAATCTACTGGACTGATTACCTCTCATACGCGAGAAGAATTCGCGTCGTTTTTTGACATTGATACATATATCACCAATCCGATTTCTTCTATTTGTGTTGTTGCGCCAGACTATGATGAATATTTTATATCAAAAACAGATGACTACTGGATTTACCAAACAGATACAAAAGGACTTGTCAAAGCGTTGGCTGATACACTGCCAAACCATGTGACCGTCTGGACCGGTATGGCGTATGACAGTGTCGTGACACATAATGGATTGAGTACTATTACGCTCAAAGGTGGTGGAAATGTGAAGAGTGTTACATCCAAATTTCTCGTCGGTGCGGATGGTGGACATTCTTCTGTTGCCGAATCAATTTCTGCACTTGATACCACTGATTCGTTTCTTTTTGGATATGAAGAAGTGTGGGTAGGGGACGTCCTCCTCGGACCACAGCCTGCTGAGACGATTTATCATTTTTGGTTTGGAGAATTTTCTCTGGGGTATGGAGGATGGCTTTCTCCGACAACGATTGATGGTAAGGCAGGATTTCGCATCGGCCTGGCAAAACTCAAAAAAGACAGAGGTGATGCAAAAAAAATGCTTGCGCAGTTTATGCAGACGTTGATTGAGAAGAAAATTGTTTCTATTCCTGCAGATGTCCCAAAACCAGCATATCGATTTGGGAGTTTCATCCCGATTGGTGGAGTGCTAGAAAAAACGTCGTTTGAAAACACGCTCTTGATCGGAGATGCCGCTGGATATTGTGGTGCGTTTGCTGCTGATGGCATAAAAGGATCTGTGATCTCTGGAAAAGAATCAGCGCTACTCATTGAGCGTTATTTGAACGGGGAACGATTTGATCTTGCAAAAACATTGCGTGAAAAAGTAAATGAACATCGCTGGCTCATCGATTACTATACCAGGCAACAACGATACCGATGGATCTGGGATCGGATGAAACGAGATCGAACGTTTCGTGCGATGTACAATATTATCAACGAAGAACGGGCGCACTTTCTTGATCAATTTTGTGACAACAAAGACAAACGAAAAAGTTTGTCTCGCTCGGTATTAAAAATCATGGGTCTTGCCTAGCAGAATATGGTATAATGCTAGTATATGACCATTAAGTACGCTA
>PFLZ01000143.1 GCA_002784795.1 Candidatus Magasanikbacteria bacterium CG_4_10_14_0_8_um_filter_42_12 | reverse complement strand
CAGAACTCCATAGCAGTCACCAATTACGGTTGTTATAGAGAACTGATACCCCGCCCCTCTGGGGCGGGGAGCTTCATTGATTTGTCTACACTGTGCAAGCACATACTCAAAGCAATGAAAAACAATACAAAAAAAAGAAAACATTGATATATCATACTCACAGGGCCACCACCAACTGGACTATATACAAAAAAACTAAACACAATTGTAGCAAAAATACAAAGGAAAAAAGAAATGAAATATGTAAAAAGTATAGGGGCAGCTCGCCTATGCATGGTATGTTTCTTCACTATGTCTCGTATAGTCCTCAATTCTTTCATATATAAAAATCCCAATAGTGGATACAAAAATACCAGGGGTAAGAAAAAAAGGCGCATTTCATAGGCATGGCCACCCGTATAGACAGCAAGTACATTTACAAACATAGTCACAACAAACCCAATCACAAGAGGGAAAAACGTTTCTTTCATATATCCCCCTTGCAAGGAACGAAAAAGAGCATATACGGCTAAACCACATACAAGGACAGGAGCAACCAAAGACTCTACACTATATGCAGTATTCTGAAAATTATACATAACATGACGAAATCTTTCAGTTGTCATATATGCGACGTCACTTCCTTGTATATGGAGTATGTGCCCTAATGCAACATAATATAACATATATACTACTATTGGAAGTAATAACATCAATCCATGGGTGAATATAGAACGAAATGAAATTTTTGTTTTCACACCGGCGTATCCTCGATAGACCATGATCCCAAAAACCCCAGGAAACGCCAGGATCGTTGATTCTCGAGAAACGAGAGCAAGGAATAAGAAAAATAACGTAAACGTATATCTCCGATTCCACGCATTCGCAAGAACAAGAAACAAAAAAAATATTTGCCAAAGATCATCATACGACCATATACTAGGCAAAAAAGCAAATAAAATAGGAAATGTTGTATAAAATGCTGCCAATGATACAAACCAGTACTTTTCTAATTCTACAGCCCGTATAAAATAAAAGAGAGCCACCCCAGAAAAAAAGAGAAGCAATGATTGTAGCAGAATAAACGCTGGCATTATCCCAATATCAAATACATGCTGAAACAAATGTACGACTTGTGTCGTAAGCTGCCTTCTTGCAAATACCGGATGGGTAGTATGCAAATTCCAAACATATTCTCCATACGGTTCGCTAATTCTTGTAGACACATCAGAAAAGAAAAAGTTTGTCTTGGCAAATTGATTAAACATCGACGGCAATGCAAGATGGAGATATATAACAAATAGCGTACACAAAAAAGAAAAAGCAAAAACTTTTATATATGTTTTTTGTCGTAGCAGTAAAACCATACTTACTTTTTTTTCCGCCACCTCACATAGGCTATGCATTGAAACAAAAAACGGAGATATTCTTTCGTATTCAATTTAGAAACACTCGTATGTCGCACACGGAAGGTAAATGGAATCTCGCATACAGATTGATAGGTTCCTTTCGTCAATATCTCAAACAATATTTTATATCCCATTGTCTTTAGCTGAACATTATCAATAACGTGCCGACGAAAACCAAAATATCCACTCAATGGATCCTGTACCTGCACCGTATAGCGTGCCAAGGAAACACCAAATTTTGATAAAAATTTACGCCAAGGAGTCCAAGACTCAACCGTGCTTTCTGGCAAAAAACGACTGCCGATAACAATATCAAAACTCGATAAAGCCGTGATCATAGCATTCAAAATTGATGGATCATGACTTAAATCTGCATCCATAACAATAAGATACTCTGAATCAGTTTGAGCAAATCCTTCTCTCACAGCGCTTCCTAACCCGGTTTTTGATTCTCGAGAAATCAACCTCACAGGATACGTATCTACCAATTCCAACACTTTTTTTCCTGTGCCATCAGGAGAATTATCATCAATAACAACAATATCCAAACTCACAGATGAACTATCAACCTGTTCGATAATCTCCTCAATGAGCGGAGTTATGTTTTCTACCTCGTTATAGGTTGGGATAATAATGCTATAAGCAGATTGCCTCATAGCATTCTTATTCCTTTACCACAGCAATCCCCAATTCTTTCAACTGCGCATCATCAACGGCAGCAGGACTACCCATCATCAGTTCTTCTGCTTTTTGATTTTTCGGAAATGGGATAACCGTGCGGATATTGGTTTCTCCTTTGAGAACCATGACCAGTCGTTCAATACCAGGCGCAAAGCCGCAATGGGGAGGCGCACCATATTCAAACGCTTTTATCATGTGCCCAAATTTTTCATTGACTTGCTGTTTTGTATAGCCTGCAATGTCAAAGGCTTTATACATCACTTCAGGATCTTTATTTCTCACCGCACCGGAACTGAGTTCAAGTCCATTTGCAATGATGTCGTACTGATCCGCGAGAATGTCGAGTGGATGTTGATTGTTCAGTGCGTCAAGGCCGCCTTGTGGCATAGAGAACGGATTGTGTCCGAAGTCAATTTTGCCGGTTTCGCTATTTTTTTCAAAAAATGGAAAATCAACAATCCATGCCCACGCAATCACATTTTGATCAGCGAGTTCGAGCTTCTTGCCAGCATAATCACGCACGGCACCGAGTGCCTTGCAACTCACTTCCCATTCATCTGCGACAAAAAACACTATCGTGTTTTGTTCAATGTGTACTAATTGTTGTAATTGTTGTAATTGTTCCTCTGAAAAAAACTTGACAATACCTCCATCGAACTTACCGTCAACAAATTTCATCCACGCAAGTCCTTTTGCGTGTGCGCGTTTTGCCGCGTCTTCATATTCGTCTTCAATTTGTTTTCTGCTCCATTCATGCCCGCCGTCAATTTTCAGTGCGCGAACAAATGGCGCTTCTGCAAAGACTTTAAATGCACTCGCATTCCCCCATGCAGTCACGTCGACAAGCTTGAGATCAAAACGAAGATCTGGTCGGTCGCTTCCGTATTCTTCCATCGCCTGTTTGAATGGAATACGTGGAAATGGTTTGTTTTGTACTTGTTTGCCAGCCACTTGTTCGGTGAGCTCGACAAACAATGGTTCCATGAGTTCAAAAAATTCATCACGCGTCATGAAACTCACTTCAGTATCGAGCTGATAAAATTCTCCTGGTGATCTGTCTGCACGAGGATCTTCGTCTCGCATACATGGCGCGATCTGATAGTAGCGATCAAAACCGGCAACCATGAGCAATTGTTTATATTGCTGTGGTGCTTGTGGCAATGCGTAAAATTTCCCCGGATGAATACGACTCGGCACAAGAAAATCACGCGCACCTTCTGGAGAACTGACCGTGAGAATCGGTGTTGCAATATGCAAAAAATTTCTCTCCTGCATGTACTTGTGAATATGCTGTTCCATCTTATTTCGAAAGATCACATTGTCTTTCAATCGTTCACGACGGAGTTCAAGAAAACGATACGTCAATCGAAGATCTTCATCCTCTTCTCCTTTTTGTGTGTCGAAAATTTCAAAAGGCATTGGCTTTGCCGTCGACTGAATCGTGAGCGTCGTTGCATGAATTTCAATCTCACCTGTCGCGAGATCTTTGTTGATTGTTTTTTCTTCTCGCGCTACGACGTCTCCTGTGACCGTAATAATATATTCGTATTTCAAACTCTCAGCAACAGAAAAATCAGCGAGCTTGTCTGGATGAAATACTACCTGTGTCAACCCATATCTATCCCGAAGATCAACAAACAAGAGGCCACCAAGGTCTCTACGTTTGTGTACCCATCCTGACAAGGTCACGGTCTGTCCTACCTGTGCATGTGCGAGCTCCCCACACGTATGTGTTCGAAGTATCATATACTTGATTAAATAGTGTTTTTTTCGTATACTAAGCAAGAAAGTTTTCTCTGTACAAAGCATTTTTTTGCCTTCGTATTGTACCAATATCTTTCCCTTTACGCAAGCCCTCTATGAAACGATTTTTCTCCTTTTTCTTCCTTATCGGGCTCACCGCTGGTGCTGTCTTTGTGTTTCGGTTTACCCTCCAAAAAGCCCTGGTAGACGTAGATATCGAGGAATTGGCACGATACAACGCATCAGAGCATCTAGCCGATGCGCGGGGCACTACCACCGTAGTGAGCACTACAGGAGCTCAGACAGCAACACCAGCCACGGAACAATCACCTACATCACAAGTCACACACCCATTGCCAACCTTTTCTGAGCGCGAAATCCATACAGCAAAGACCGAAGTCCATGCTCCAGAGCCTCTCACACGCCCTTCATTGTCTGCTACAGGCGCATTGACCGTCCCAGGCGTCGTTGCAGTCACAAACGCGGAAAGAACTGCCCAAGGCCTCTCATCTCTCACGCTCAACACAAAGCTCTCAAACGCTGCCGCCGCAAAACTCGCAGATATGTTTGCAAAGCAATACTTTGCGCATGAGGCTCCAGACGGCACCATCCCCTCCGACTGGGTAGACGGTGCAGGCTATACCTACAGACTTACTGGAGAAAATCTTGCGCTGGGTGACTTTTCTGGTGACACTGATCTTGTCACCGCGTGGATGAATAGTCCAGGCCACAGAGCAAATATTCTAAAACCCGAATATACAGAAATCGGTGTAGCGGTTGGCAAAGGCATGTACAATGGACGAGAAACATGGCTCGCGGTGCAAGTCTTTGGCAAACCGTTGCCAAGCTGTACCTTGCCCAGTACAGATATGAAAGCGCAGATCACAACAAATCAAGAAGCTATCAAAACAAAACAAGAAGAACTCACTACACAAAAAACAGCACTCGATACATACGAGCCAAAGCAAGGTGATGCATATAAAGAAAAAGTAGATGTCTACAATGCGCTTGTTGCGGAGTACAATACACTCATCGGTGATACCGAATCGTTGGTAAATGAATTTAATGTTGCAGTGAGTAGTTATAATGCGTGTATTGAGGGGTAATATTCCTACTACCTATGTCCAAACGAACATCCAGCAAACAGCTCGCCATCTACCAGGCAAAAAATGGTGCGATTGCGTTTCGTGGCGATTTAGAACATGACACGATTTGGGGAAATTTGAATCAAATTTCTGATCTGTTTGATGTCCAAAAGCCGGCGATCTCCAAGCATCTCAAACATATCTACGAAAGTGGCGAACTTGATAAAAAAACAACTGTTTCCATTTTGGAAACGGTTCAAAAAGAAGGAAAAAGAATGGTGACCCGAAAGATGGAGTACTACAATCTCGATGCCATCCTTTCTATCGGGTATCGGGTGAATTCAAAGCAAGCAACCCAATTCCGTACATGGGCAACCAACATATTGAAGCAACATCTGATACAGGGATACACGATAAACAAACAACGAATCGAGTCACATTACGAACAATTTTTGCATGCGGTGGCAGAGGTGAAATCACTCCTGCCCAAGGAGAACAACATCACTTCAGACGATATTTTAGAGCTCGTAAATGCATTTGCCTCCACATGGTTTTCCCTCGATGCATACGATAAAGACACATTTCCAAAAGAAAAAATATCAAAAAAATCAATATCAGTAGATGCAGCCGAGCTCCTCAATGCACTGGGCCAACTCAAACAAGATCTTATTGCAAAAAAACAAACAACAAAACTATTTGCCCAAGAAAGAAAAGTCGGGAGTGTAGAAGGAATTATTGGAAATATCTTTCAAACGGCCTTTGGCAAAGATGTCTACCCGGATACAACACAAAAAGCCGCGCATCTCCTCTACTTCATGGTAAAAAATCATCCCTTTGTGGATGGAAACAAGCGCAGTGGAGCTTTTGCCTTTATCTGGTTCTTACGGAAAGCAGGGCTTCTTCGCCCCAGTCTTACACCAGAGACACTCACAGCGTTAACGTTGCTGATTGCAGAGAGTAATCCGAAAGATAAAGAAAAAATGGTAGGATTAGTGATGATGCTAATAATATAAACTATGTATACAGATACAAAGACGAAACCATCTCACAGTGAGACAGACTCGCTCGTGAGTGAATATAATGTGGAGGTGAGTGGGTATAATGCGTGTATTGAGGGGTAAGAAAAAGTTTCGTTTTAATTATCATTTATGTCTCCTATTGATAAACTGTCTTCGCTAAAATGGGGAATGTCCAAAAAAGAATTCCGTATTTTATTCTCTGACAAAGAATGGTTCCCTGATCACCCTGCGCAAAACGCGTGTGGTTTTAAAGACTTGGTAGATCACAAAAATGTTTCTATTGTTGCTTACTTTGTTATTGACGGATACGCAGATGGTTTAGCACGAATTTGTGTCTCATTTGACGATATTGAGACTGACAACCAACGAAAATTCATTTTTGAAAACCAACTGTCCGAGCTAAAAAAGAAATACGGACAACCACTTTATACAAAACTTTTAGATAAAAATGGCCTACCCGAACATCAGATGTCAGAACTTGATGTATGGATAAACGAAAATTCAGTTATTTCTGCCGTGTTGACCTTGTCCGAAGATGGGTCTCTTCAACCTAATATCAATATATCATTTGGAGATAAAATCAATGATCCTATATCTAAGGAATGGCTTTGGATAGAAAACAAAGTTACTGGAAGAAATTTACATATTGAAAAAACATTAGACATCGTTTTTTCATCAACTCGAACAATGCCAGCGAGATTTTCCACTAGCGGTGATCGCAGACAGTCTTTTTGTGTAAGTTTCTCACCTCTTAAGCATGATGCAGATGAAGAAATGGCAGCCCAAGCTTACGGAGCAATTAACTTTTATCTCTCAAACGAAAAACGTGGTTACGAACTTGATCAGAAAACCTTCCATTCTGTTTTGATGATAGGAGAAGATCTGATGTTGGGTTCATTTATTCTCACAAAATTTAAAGAAGAGAATAGCTTTGGTAATATCAAGCAAGCTATAATTAATCATAGATTAGATAACTTAGAAAAGACAGTCCCTAATCTCAAAGCAGTACTCATTGAAAAAGAAGTTGAAAATTATTTTCAACATTGTGTTGATTTTGGAAGAGATACTGCACAAAAATAATGAAGCTCCCCGCCCCAGAGGGGCGGGGTATCAGTTCTCTATAACAACCGTAATTGGTGACTGCTATGGAGTTCTGTATACTCATTTCCTTG
>PFLZ01000045.1 GCA_002784795.1 Candidatus Magasanikbacteria bacterium CG_4_10_14_0_8_um_filter_42_12 | reverse complement strand
TTTTTGCTTGGCGGATACCTTCTGCTTTTTTGATTTCAGATCGTTTTGTTCCGTCTGCTTCTCGTTCGACGGCATTTGCAAAATCGAGGGCAGCTACTTTTTCATTTTCTGCTTTGACGACTTTGTTCATTGTTTCTTGCACGTCTTTTGGTGGATCGATTTCTTTCAATTCTGCGCGAACAATATCCATTCCCCAATCTTTTGTTTCTTTGCCGAGAATCGTGAGGAGTTCTGTATTGATTTTATTTCGTTCGCTGTTTGCAGATTTGAGGGTCAATGTCCCGATGATGTTTCGGAGTGTGGTGCGTGCGAGGTTTACGATTTGTACTTGGTAATTTTGGACATTGTATTGTGCATTTTTGATACTCTCCTCATCAGATTTTACACGAAAATAAATCTGCGCGTCAACGCGTGCATTGAGATTATCATTGGTAATAATTTCTTGTGGTTGTGCATCTACCATTTGTTCTGTCACATTGATCAGATAGATATGGTCGATGACAGGGATGATCCAGTTGAATCCTGGTTCGGCAAGACGTTTGTATTTTCCGAGTCGTTCGACTGTTCCTCTATGTGTTGGGCGGACGATGCGGATGCCGAAGAAGAAAATAATAATGGCAAACACGGCAAGTACTGTTCCGAGTGGTCCTATCATATATATTGTTACACTTGAATTAAATAGTCAGCTATGTGATAATGATACCGTCATTTTAGCTCTTTTTTCACCATTTCGTCAATGTATGATTGTCTTAAGTATCATTATTGGTATTTTTATTATTCTTGGCCTTGCCATTGCTGTCTCGCGTTCTGAGTAATGTGTATTGTCTGGTTTGTTTATATTTGTAGCTATGTTCACACTTATCTTGTTTATTGGTATCCTCGCCCTTCTCGTCCTTGTGCATGAATGGGGTCATTTTTTTGTGGCTAGAAAGAGTGGTATGAAGGTGTATGAGTTTGGATTTGGATTTCCCCCTCGAGCCTTTGGGTGGTACAAAGACCCAAAGACTGGGAAATTTGTGTTTGTACAGGGAAAAGGGAAAAATACCTTGAAAGAAACTGTTGGCGGGGAAGATCGAGAAAGTCCGGATGAATTTCCTGCGACAGTCTACTCACTCAATTGGTTGCCACTTGGAGGATTTGTAAAAATAAAAGGAGAAAATGGAGAACTCGCAAGTGAATCAGATAGTTTTGGTGCAAAACCATTTTGGAAAAAGGGGAGTGTACTCATCGCCGGCGTAACAATGAATGTTGTGTTGGCTGCGGTCTTGCTTTCTATCGGTTTTATCATCGGACTTCCTGCAGACAAAGACGTTTTGTCAGATCCTCGAGCAATCGTCGTAGAAGAGCCTGCGGTCACTGCGCAACAAGTAGAAAATGGTTCTCCCGCAGACACTGCTGGCGTAAAGTATGGTGATATTCTTCTTTCTATTAGTGGCACACCACTTATTACGAGTAGTGATCTCGTCACATATATAGAAGCGCATCCG
>PFLZ01000164.1 GCA_002784795.1 Candidatus Magasanikbacteria bacterium CG_4_10_14_0_8_um_filter_42_12 | reverse complement strand
ACTTGCATTAGAATAGAGAGGAATAGCGAGAATCACGGCGAGTGGCACGCCCCAGAATCTAGCTTTTTGTAAATATGTTTCAAAAAATCCCTGTGGAACGTAGCCGTGGATGAATGTGCCGATTCCAACGCCAGCGAGAATATAGAGTGCAATTTTTTTTGTAATATCCATTGCTTCTTTTGATACGATGCGTGCGACTGTTTTTGCTGGCAGTGTTGTCTGTGCTATTGCATTTCCTTTTTGCTCGGGGAGTTTCCAGACAAAGTCGGCGACGTATTTTTCCATGCGCAATTTCCCCAATATCCATCCACCGACAACACCGATCGCCATGCCGGCTGTGATGTAGAGGAGTGTGATGTGCAATCCAAACAAACCGATAAACAATCCAATCGCGACTTCATTGATGAGTGGGGACGTGATGAGAAATGCAAAGGTCACGCCGAGCGGAATGCGTGCCTGTACGAATCCGATGAAGAGGGGAATAGAGGAGCAGGAGCAAAATGGTGTGATCGCGCCAAATATCGTTGCGAGGAGATAATCGAGTCCGTACAGTTTGTGAGAGATCAGAAAGTCGCGCAGTTTTTCTATCGGCAGATAATATCTGAGGAGACTCATGATATGGGTGATCACAAGTATCAAGAAAAATATTTTCAATGTGTCGTAAAAAAAGAAGTGGACACTGCCTGCAAGTGTGACATTGCCAATATGGAATACGTCCTCGACAAGCCAGGTGGCAAGTGCGTCAAATGGATAAAAAATATCCATATGTTAACACGCATGTGAACATCCGCAGGCATTCCCAGATGATGTGTCTGTTGGTTGTTTTGTTTGTGTTTTTGCTGTGAGCATTATTTTTATTTCTTCTACAGGAGACACACGTCGTGCGCTCTGTACTTCTTCATTCACGACAAGTGCCGGTGTACTCATGATGCCGTAGCCCATGATTGTCTCGATATCTGTGATTTTGTCTACGGTAGCGTCGAGTCCGAGCTCTGTGACAGCTTGTCTGGCATTGTGTTCGAGGGTGATACAGTTTTGGCATCCTGTGCCGAGAATTTTTATGTTCAGTGTGTTAGTTTGCATATGGAATAAGAAAATGATTGAGAAGTTGTGTATGTTGTGTTACTGCTTTTTCGTGTATGGTATACAGGACTTTTGTGCCATCTTTTCTCGATGTGATGAGTCCATAATCTTTGAGGACTTTCAGATGATGAGACACGAGATTTTGTGGCATATCGAGATGTTGCCAGATGTCGCACACGCAGTGTTCACCGTTTTTGAGTAGGCACAGGATTTTCAGGCGTTGTTCTTGAGAAATTATTTTCAAAAATTCGATGGTATGTGTGAGATCTTTGTTTGTTTTTTTGTGTGTACAACACGGGGCTTTTTTCATAGAGGAGGGGAGTATATATCAATATAGATTGATATAACTATATGCTTGTGAGTGGAAGATGTAAAGGAAAGAAATACCGTTGACAAGAGGTGATTTTTGCCTTATACTGATCACGTACC
>PFLZ01000049.1:5364-7179 GCA_002784795.1 Candidatus Magasanikbacteria bacterium CG_4_10_14_0_8_um_filter_42_12 | reverse complement strand
GTCAGAAACAACGGTTTCTTCCATCGTGCCAGGAAGTACGACTAAGAGTTCGTACTGCTTCATAGTATATAATATAAGAATTTATCCCATCTCCTCCGACGTCAGGGTCGACCTCCCGACAGACAGGTGCGCTGTATCATTTGTAGTGGAATGCACTATAGCAGGACAGGGTCCAGTTGTCAAGGTTTTGCCTATATTGAGCGGTGTTCTGGCTTTGCCAGCACATATACTCGTCATATGGTCAATGTATATGCTATGATATGAGTATCTATCATCTATATGTTATGTTTCCAAAAGACATCATTACTTCGTATCTCACGGAGGAACAAAAATTGAAACCAGCAAAAATTGAAACGTTGAAAAAAACAGCAGAAGACTCGGAAAAGAGACTTGAGCTTTTTTTGGTAGACGAAGGCATTGTCAAAGAAAAGGATCTGTACAAGTACATGAGCAAAAAAATGGACGTCCCACTCGTTGACCTCAGCGAGATGGAAATATCTCGAGATACCCTTTCTATCGTCCCCCAGCCGCTTGCCGAAACACACTATATTATTGCGTTTGAAAAATCAAAAGACACCATTCACCTCGCAATGCTCGATCCTCTCGACATCCAAACGATTGAATTCATGCGACGAAAAACAGGGCTGATTCCAGCTGTCTCGCTCGCAACACCGAGCGGGATAAAGCATGCCCTGCGCCTGTATCATGCAGATCTCGAAGAAGAACTCAAACAAGTAGGTGTTTCAAGTAAAAAAAATTATAAACCAGAAGAATTAAAAAAGGTTGCTGCAGAATTGCCTATCATCAACATTGTAAAAAGTATTTTGGAACATGCAATTTTTCAAGATGCCAGTGATATACACATAGAACCAACTGAAAAAGATGTATCTGTCAGATATCGAGTTGATGGCATTCTTCACTCCGTCATGCACCTCCCAAAACAAGTCCAAAACGGTATCATGGCACGTATAAAAATACTCTCAAATTTGAAAATTGATGAACACATGGTACCACAAGATGGACGATTTAAAATCGTAGTCAACGAAGAAGAACTTGCCTTTCGTGTCTCAGTCATTCCTGTGTATGATGGTGAAAAAATAGTTATGCGTGTCTTACACGAGGGACAAAAACCACTGACACTCGATCAACTTGGTTTTCTTCCGGGCGCACGAAAGCTTGTGGATGCTGCGATCAAAAAACCACACGGTATGGTCCTCGTCACAGGGCCAACAGGGAGTGGAAAAACCACAACACTCTATTCTCTCTTGGGCATTCTGAATCAACCAGGAGTAAATATCTCAACCATTGAAGATCCTATAGAGTATCATGTGGGTGGCATCAACCAAAGTCAGATCAATCCACGTGTAGGATTTGATTTTGCCTCTGGTCTTCGTGCATTTTTGCGTCAGGATCCAGATATTATCATGGTCGGAGAAATTCGTGACCAAGAAACGGCCGAAATTGCTATGCACGCCGCGATGACCGGACATTTGGTGCTTTCTACATTGCATACAAATGATGCACCGACCACCCTGCCTCGTCTTATGGACATGGGTATTCCACCATTTTTGATTGCATTTACCGCAAATATTATCGTGGCCCAACGTCTCGTACGTCGCCTGTGTGAACATTGTCGTACATCATACAAACTTGATGCACCAGCAGTAAAAGAACTGCAAAAGTTGGTAGACGTCAAAACAATTTTGTCACTTTTTCAAGAACATGACGTACCACTCAAGTCTGCAGAAAAAAAACTTGCCTCAATGGAATTTTTTAGAGCACCGGGCTGTCGCAAATGCGATCAAAGTGGCTACA